>JAKABE010000104.1:0-1597 GCA_021801945.1 Acidobacteriota bacterium | reverse complement strand
GCATAAACTCGTAGACATTGACGCTGATCGGCGGCACCTGTACTCTTTCCGGCAACGACGCCCGTGGGATTTCCTCGATTCTGACCAGCGGCTCTTTGCCTGGCATATTCTGCGCATCTGCACTGGGACCGGCAATCTGCCAGAGCGTGCCCGAACTCCTCAGCTTTACTCCCGTAATCCTGGGTAAAAACTCCTGACGCTCCTCCGTGGGATTGACCACGGAAAGAAGGAACTTCTTCCGATCGCCGGAGAAAGCTGCCACAACATCCAAAGGATAAGTAGCGCTTCCCGTAGGTACTGAAGGAGTGTCTACGTAGAGAGTGCCTCCCGTCGGATGCTGCGGAGAATTCCCGGTTACGTCCACCGGCAATGCTCCCGCGAGGTGGGTTCCCATCAGCTTGAACACCAGTCCCTCCGCCGCGTAGCCCACCGCCTCGCCCGTGTCGTCCACCAGCACCGTGTACAGCCCACCCGTCGGGCAACTGGCCGCCACCATGTTGGAATGGCGGAACATCTCGTGAAGGAAAAGTGCGTAAGAGAGCGCCGTAACCATTCCCGGCGGCCGCTGGGCAACGCCCTCCGCCGACCGGTAGCGAGTTCCCCATTCATCGAAGATGAACTTGATATGCTTCTCTTTTAGCGACGGCATCTTTTCCACGTACTTTTGCCACGCCTCAAAGGCCTCCCCGATGCGGTTCGCCATCCTCCTCGACCGGATAGGCAGCGGATCCTGGACATCCACATACTTTTGTTTCTCGGCATCGAATGCCAGGTCGGGATATGCATAGGTATGTTCCGAGAGATGATCGATATAGTCCGCGGACTTGGCCAGCAGCCACCCATCCCAGTCATGCAACCCTCCGAATTTGTAGGGTAGTGTGGCAAGGATAGGTGGTTCCCAGATGTCCGGGAAAAAGTGGTTCTTTCTCTCGCCCTCGGTCCACGATTTTTCACAGATGGTCGCGCCGGAGACGGTGACCTTGATGCTCGGGTCCACCTTCTTCATGGCGGTGACGAGGTACCGGTGTTTCACCCAGTACTGATTGAGCGACATGTGGCCGTACTGCCAGGGTCCGTACATCTCATTGCCGATGCACCACAGGCGAATGTTGAAGGGCTCGGCATGGCCGTTTGCTGCGCGCATTCTACCCATGCGTGTCTCCGCGGAACCGTTGCAATATTCCACCTGATCCGCCGCCGAGTGAGGGTCTCCGAAGGCGCTGTCGATTGCCAGATAGGGCTCGGCTCCCAGCAGGCGGCAGAAAGCGACAAACTCATGAAGACCGACATCGTTCGACTCCACGGCATCATTCCACATGGCTTGGTGGCGCGGCGGACGCTTATCCCGGTCACCCAGGCCATCGCGGAAATCGTATGTGGAGACAAAGTTACCGCCGGGCCACTTCGACATTTTGAAGCCCGCTTCCCGGTAGAGCCGAATCATCCCGGCATTAAATCCCTGGATGTTATCGGCAGGCATCAGCGAAGCAGTCCCTACGTGAAACACTCCGCTTCCCGTGCCTACAATTTCCAGCCGCCCGTCCACGGTATTCGCCGTGGGCGTAAACTCGAACGCGAATTTTCGGTACTCGCTGGT
>JAKABE010000103.1:6551-9230 GCA_021801945.1 Acidobacteriota bacterium | reverse complement strand
GGCCAGCATCCTCGCCTTCATCGGCAACAAGTACGCCAACGCGCCGGAATATCCCTCTCTGAGCGAACAGAGCTCGATTCGCAGCCTGCAGAATCCGCGCTGCGATCTTCGCCAGGAAACGCTCGCAGTCAGGGTGAACGGCTCGTCGGCTAGCTCGTCCTGCTGACCACGGACAACGGATCACTGTGAACTGTTTTTAAGGGACGAAAAATGGCGACACCAAGAATCATCGTGGTTGGCGGAGGGTTGGCCGGGCTGGCCGCGGTCATCAAGATTGCCGAGGCAGGCGCCTCAGTGGACCTGTTCTCGATCGTGCCGGTGAAACGCTCGCACTCGGTCTGCGCGCAGGGCGGCATCAATGCGGCCAAGAACCTGAAGGGCGAAGGCGATACCCCCTGGCAGCACTTCGACGACACGATTTACGGCGGCGATTTTCTGGCCAACCAGACGCCTGTGAAGGCCATGTGCGAGGCCGCCCCGGCGATCATCGATCTGCTCGACCGCATGGGTGTTCCCTTCAACCGTACCCCGGAAGGTCTGCTTGATTTTCGCCGTTTCGGCGGCACGCTCTACAATCGCACCGCCTTTGCCGGCGCAACTACAGGCCAGCAGTTGCTCTACGCGCTCGATGAGCAGGTGCGCCGTTACGAATCCGAGGGCAAGGCCAAAAAGTACGAGGGCTGGGAGTTTCTTTCGGCGATTGTCGACTCCAAGGGCGTGACGCGCGGCATCACGGCCATGAACCTGCGCTCGATGGAACTGCACGCTTTTCCGGCCGACGCGGTCATTCTCGCCACTGGCGGCGTGGGCGCCATCTTTGGCAAGAGCACGAACTCCGTGGTGTGCACCGGCTCGGCGCAGTCGGCAGTGTTTCAGCAGGGCGCCTATTACGCGAACGGAGAATTTATCCAGGTGCACCCAACGTCGATTCCCGGCGAGGACAAGCTCCGCCTTATGTCCGAATCGGCGCGCGGCGAGGGCGGCCGCGTCTGGGTTCCTCGCAAAGCCGGCGACAATCGGGAGCCGCGCCGGATTCCCGATGCCGAGCGGTTCTACTTCCTCGAAGAGTGGTATCCGAAGTACGGCAACCTGGTGCCGCGCGACGTGGCCACGCGCGCCATCCACAAGGTGGTGTATGAGTTGGGACTCGGACTTGAGGGCCAGCCCATGGTCTATCTCGATCTGACCCACATCGACCGCGCCACGTTGGACCGCAAGCTGGGCGGCATCCTGGAAATCTACGAGAAGTTCGTGGGCGTCGATCCCCACGACGAGCCGATGAAGATCTTCCCGGGCATGCACTACACCATGGGCGGCTTGTGGGTGGATTTCAATCAGATGACCAACATTCCCGGGCTTTTTGCTGCCGGCGAGTGCGAATATCAGTACCACGGCGCCAACCGGCTGGGAGCGAACTCACTGGTGAGCTGCATTTTTGGCGGCTTTCAGGCTGGGCCGAACGCCCTGAAATACGCAAAGAATGTGGACGCGGCCGAGGGCGATGGAGGAGCAGCGGCGGAGTTGACGCGCCAGTCCGAAATCAACAAGAAACTGATGACCAACGAGGGCGGCGAGAATCCCTTCCGGCTGTGGCGCGAACTGGGCCAAGCGATGACCGAACACGCCACCGTGACCCGCTACAACAAGGGCCTTAAGCTTGCCGACAACAAGGTCCTGGAACTGCTGGACCGCTACAAGCGCGTGAATCTGAACGACCGTAGCCAGTGGGCAAATACCAGCTTTGCGTTTGCGCGGCAGCTCAACAACATGCTGGAGCTGGCGCGGACTATCACCATCGGCGCTATGCTGCGCGACGAATCGCGCGGCGCGCACTACAAGCCCGACTTTCCGGATCGCAACGACGAGAAGTTTCTGCGGACGACCAAGGCGAGCTTCACCGGGTCCTGCGAGGGCCCGAAGATCGAGTACGAGGAAGTGGACACGCAATACATCAAGCCGCGGCCGCGCCGCTACGACGCCGCCAAGTGAAAGAAATTCTCTGCGACTTGGCATATCTACTTCGCATTGAAGAGGCGCATCGATTCCGAGCCTGCAAAGCGGATTGTTGAAAGCGGGAAAGAAGACTGAAAAGGACTGCAAATCGTTATGGCTATCAGAACGGTTCAATTCGAGATCAAGCGGCAGGCGGGGCCGGATGCGCCGGCAGTGTGGGAGAAGTTCGAGCTGGAGTGGCGGCCGGGGATGAACGTGATTTCCGCCATGATGGAGATCGCGGCGAATCCGCAGACCGCCGAGGGCAAGCCCACCACGCCGATCGCATACGACTCGAATTGCCTGGAAGAAATCTGCGGCTCGTGCGCCATGCGCATCAACGGCAAGGCGCGCATGGCCTGTTCGGCACTGGTGGATAATCTCGAGCAACCCATCAAGATCGAGCCGCTTTCCAAGTTCCCGCTTGTGCGCGACCTGCAAGTGGACCGCTCGGTGCTCTTCGAGAACCTGAAGCGCGTCAAGGCCTGGGTGCCCATCGATGGAACTTACGACCTCGGTTCAGGACCGCGCGTTTACCCGCAGCAGCAGGAAGTCAATTATCCGCTGTCGAACTGCATCTCCTGCACCTGCTGTATGGAGGTGTGCCCGCAGTTCAACGTGGAGACCGGTTTTGTGGGCGCGGCAACCATTGCACAGGTCAAGCTGTTCAACAATCATCCGACTGGC
>JAKABE010000103.1:0-6541 GCA_021801945.1 Acidobacteriota bacterium | reverse complement strand
GCGACGGCGGCATTCAGGAGTGCGGCTATGCGCAGAATTGCGTGAAGGCGTGTCCCAAGCAGATTCCGCTTACCAATGCAATTGCGGATGTGGGCCGGGAAGTCATCGGCCAGAAGGTGAAGGACTGGCTGCAGGGATAACCACCTGAGTTGAAAGTTGCATTTTCAGATTTGCCGAATATTGCCGGTTGTCCACTACTCTGAAAGCGAAGAATCGACGAGGCGTCCAATTTGGACGCCTCGTTTCGCTTCCGATGGCAAGATACCTGCCCGTAAGCTCCTTCCTTCGTGAAACTTGAATTGCAAGTTCCTCAAAAGAAGATGATTGCGCAAACCACACCCCTCAACCAAAGCAAAGAAACCACTTTCCATCAACCCATGGGGAGGTGGGTGGGCTTGGGTTGATGGCCCGTCAGCCGCAATGCACGAATCAGGGAACCACGAATCGCTTGCGTCAATGCGCCACCAGCGCCGTGAATGGAGACACGTAGGCCATTAAATACACCACCACGCCGACAATGCAGGCCAGCGCCAGGCTGTGGATGAATACGAAGCGCAGAATCGTGCCCTCCTGGCCGTAGGTTTGGGTCGCCGTGCTGGCCACCACGATGCTGGGCGCGGCAATCATCTTGCCCATCACGCCGCCCGCGGAGTTGGCGGAGGCCATGAGCACGGGCGACACCCCGATCTGGTGCGCCGTCATCACCTGCAGGCTGCCGAAGAGCACGTTGGCTGCGGTATCCGAGCCGCTGCTGGCCACGCCCAACCATCCGATCAGCGCCCCGAAGAAGGGGTAGAAGGAGCCGCTGCGCGCAAAGGCGAGGCCCAGCGTTGCATCCAGGCCGCAGTAGCGGGTGATGTAACCGATGGCCATCATGGCGGCAATCGTTATCACCGCGAAGCGGATATGGAAGGAACTGCGGAAGAACTCCTTGACCAGCGTTCCCGGACCCAGGCCCATCAGCAAGCCGGCGAAGATGGAAGCCACCAGGATGCCCGTACCGCTGGCGGTGAGCCAGTTGAAGGTGAAGACCGCAGCTTCAGATGTGGGCTTGGCCACCACCGGCGGCATGCGCTGGATAAAATCGTGCAGGCCAGCCACCTTGAAGTTCATCGTGGTCAATGAGCCCATCCAGGCCGAAACCTGCGGGATACCCCAAACGAAGACGATGGCGCTCAGGATCAGCCACGGCATCCAGGCTTTGAAGATCGTGGTGCCGCTGTGGTCGTGGCGGCGCCGTTCATGACCGGTAATATCCTCGCCCTTGGCGTTCAGGACGCGCTTGGGCTTCCAGATGCGCAGGAACAGCACCAGCACCAGAATGGTGGAGGATGAAGCGACGATTGCCACCAGCGTAGGACCGAAGAAGGTAGCCATCAGCAGCTGTTCGCCGGCAAAGGTGGTGCTGGCGACCAGGATCGCCGGCCACACTTCAAGCATGCCGCGGAACCCCGCAAACGCCCAGATGAGCCAGAAGGGAACCATCAGACAGAAGGGCACCAGGATGACGGCGATGGTTTTGGAGAGCAGCAGCAGGTTGATCCCTGTGACGCCGTGCAGGGCCACGATGGGAATACCGAGGGCGCCGAAGGCCACCGGGGCGGTGTTGGCCAGCAGGGACAGCCCGGCGGCCTGCAGAGGCCGGAAGCCGAGGCTGATGAGAATGGCGCCGCAGACGCAGACCGGCGTGCCGAAGCCAGCCGTGCCCTCAAAGAACGCGCCCAGCGCGAAGGCGATGAGCAGAACCTGCAGGCGTGAGTCGTCGGTGACGTTGGTCAGGCTCTCCTGCAACGTGACGAAGGTCCCGGTTTTGACCGTCAGGTCGTAAAGGAAGATGACGGGCAGGATGATCCAGCAGATCGGGAACAGGCCGTAGCCGGCGCCGTAGCTGGCCGTGGTAAGAGCCAACCGCACAGGCATGTGGAACGCGCCCATCGCCACGATCAGCGCGGTCGCCAAACCCGCGCAAGCAGCCACGTGGGCCTTGACACGAAGGATCGCCATCGCGCCCAGCAGCACAAAGATAGGCAGCGCCGCGAGAAGGGTCGAGACCCACCACGGGCCGACTGGATCGTAGCCCTGCGTCCAATGGCCGGTGACCGGGTTCGTTTGGAGCAGATACACCACGCCAATGACGAGCAGGGCTGCTCCCGCCAGGATGGGCCAGGGGGAACCAGTGGGAGCTTGTTTCAGTTCAGGCGCGGCTGCGACGGGGGTGGTACGGTTCGATGTCATGAGACCTCGCAAGACTAATTCAATGTACGGGTTTCGAAGCTAATTGGAAATGCAAAAATCGATCAATTCAATGTACATGCAGTGAGCCTGGTTGGGCGACTGCTGAATTACCTATCGGCTGAACGCCTGCTGGAACCGTGCACGTTTTCTAAAATATGGCCCATTTTCTCTTGCTTGGTGCGCAGATAGCGTTCAAAGGTTTCCTGCGGGGCCACTTCGGCGGAGACCCGTTCCACGACCTCGATGCCTGCCGCTTCCAGGGCTGCAACTTTGTCCGGGTTGTTGGTGATGAGGCGGACGCGGGAAACCTCCAGGATCTTCAGGGCCGCGGCGGGCAATTCGTAGGCGCGGCAATCGGCCGCGAAACCGAGTTCTTCATTGGCCTCGACTGTATCCCGGCCGCGGTCCTGGAGTTCGTATGCGCGCAGTTTGGCCATCAGGCCGATGCCGCGGCCTTCCTGCTGCTCGTAGAGCAGGATGCCGGCCCCGGCCTGCGCGATCCGGGTGAGGGCGAGTTCAAGCTGGGGGCGGCAGTCGCAGCGTAACGAGCCGAAGACATCTCCGGTCAGACACTGCGAATGGATGCGGACGAGCGGCGGTGCGGAGTGGACGTCGCCCATCACGAGAGCGACCAGCTCCTCGATTTCCGGACGCTGGGCTCTGTTGGCCGAGGTTGCGGGCAGAACTCCTTCAAAGCCAAGAATGCGAAAGGCTCCCCATCGGGTAGGGAAGTCCGCTTCAGCGACCTTGTTTACGGTCTCCAGTTCCATGCCTCGATTGTACGGTACGCTTCAATTGGGGCCCTCGGCTGAGCACGGCCTGATTGAGCGGAGCCGGCGCGCGCTCCGGGGAGTGCAACAATAGGGATCAAAAGAAACATCATGGACGCCAAACTGCAGATCGTACCTGTTGAAGGGCCAGAAGCCCTGGCGCTGCTTCGCGGCCTGCTTGAGGAGTATTGGCAGTCGTTTGGCTTTACGCCCTGCTTTCAGAATTTTTCCGGAGAGCTGGCGGGATTGCCGGGGGCTTACGCTCCGCCCGATGGCCGGCTGGCAATGGCGTGGACCGGAAACCAGCCGGCAGGATGCATTGCAATTCGTCGCCTCGATGAGTTGAGGGGCGAGGTCAAGCGGCTGTTTGTCCGGCCGGCGTTTCGGGGCCGCGGCGTCGGTCGAGCCTTGTTGCAGTGGGTCATCGCCGAGGCGCGGTCTGCGGGGTACGCTGAGATCGTGGGCGACACCATGCCGGTCATGCTGGAAGCGCTGGCGCTCTATCGCCGCATGGGGTTTGAGCGGACAGAGCCCTATGCCGCACAACCGGCCGAGGGTGCCGTTTTTATCCGCCTTCCGCTGTTGCTGCCCGAGGAGAACCGCAACGCGTTACGGTGAGGCTCGGGACGATAGGAAAATTGCACCCGCGGAACCTCAGCGCGTTAGAGTGATGCTGTGACCGACAAGCTCATTTTGATCACCATGCTTGTGAAGCTGGGCGTGGTGGCATCGCTGGCCAGCATCCTGGCGCGGGCGGCCAGTTTCAGACGGCTGTTCTTTTCCGAGCAGCGGCGGCCGATGCAAACTCTGACGCTGCTGGCTTTTTTTCTGGTTCCGCTGACGCTGGGCGTTTGGATCCGTATTGCAGTCCCCAATTTTCTGGCCGCCGACATCTCGTATGAGGCCATCGTCCTGCTGGGCTTGCTCGTTGGACCAGGATGGGCAATGCTCGGAGGTGTTGTCCTTTCAATTCCAGCCGAGATTCACCACGAGTTCCTGGCACTGCCGTTCGACGCAACGCTCGGGCTGCTGGCCGGATGGCTCGGATCGCTCGTTTCCCGGGAAGAGATCTGGTCGTTCACGCCCTTTATCGATCTGAGCCTCTACCGCTGGGTGCACCGTGTTCTTCGACGGCCGCGCATCGATCACCAGTTCCTTATGCTGTTTGCGATCGCCTCCGGCGAGGCCTGCCGGGTGTGGCTGGCGAGAACCTTTCCGCACAGGTTGTTCGCCCTCGTTGCGGAATCACCGTGGTTGCGCGCGCTGGTGTGCCTGAGCGCACCGATCACCGTGGGCGTGGCGCTGAAGGTATGGAACGCATTGCGGACGGAGATGACGCTCGAAGAGCAGAAGCGCCTGCTGCTGGAAGCGCGCCTCGATGCCTTGCAGCGCCAGATCAACCCCCATTTCCTGTTTAACACCCTCAACTCCATTGCCTCGCTCGTGCGCAGCAAACCGGAACTGGCGCGGGAGATGACGGTGAAACTGGCCAACATCCTGCGTGCGCTTCTCAAGGATCACGGCAGCTATGTACCGATGCGCGAGGAACTCAAATTCACCGACGACTACCTCGACATCGAAGTGGTCCGCTTCGGGCCGGACAAACTGCGTGTGAAAAAGGAGATCGACCCACGCACCCTGGAGATCCTTGTTCCCAGCATCCTGCTTCAGCCGCTGATTGAGAACAGCATCAAGCATGGCCTGGAGCCGCGCATCCACGGCGGCACGGTGACGGTGCGCAGCAGCATCGTCGGCGATCGGGTGAGGATCGAAGTCGCTGACGATGGGGTGGGGATGGGGCCCGGCCCCGCGTCGATTGTGCGGCGCAGCGATGGAGCGGGAATCGGCATCAAGAATGTACAGGAGCGGCTGGAGGTCCTTTATGGCGGCCAGGCGCATTTCGATGTGGTCAGCAACCCCGGGCGGGGCACGCTGGTCTCGATCGAGATCCCGGCAGTCATGAACGGGGGATAGGAGCGCCGGTCTCCTCCGGAACCCTGTCGGTGAACATTCGAGACCGTCTTCGGGGAAATTCCCCTCCGGATGGGTACGGATGAATGTATGCTCAAAGGATGGTGCGGTTCACGGTACTGGCGTCGGGTTCGAAAGGGAACAGTACTGTCATCTCGTGCGGGCGAACACGCATCCTGGTGGATGCTGGATTAAGCTGCCGAGAGTTGTTCCTGCGTATGCGTATCGCCGGTGAGGATCCGCAGACGCTGGACGCCATTGTCATCACCCATGAGCATCAGGACCATGTGAACGGGCTTGCCGTAACGGCGCGCAAGCTGGGCATCCCCGTGTATTTCACCGAAGCCACGCACCGCGCCTGGGTGCGATGGCTGACGCCGCGCAAGCAGATGACCTACACCCAGTGGCTGGAGGAATGCCGTAAGCAGGCTGCGGAACGTCAGACCGAAGCGGATGCCACCGAGGAAAGTCTGCCGGACGAAGCGGGCATCGCTGTGCAGGCGAGTGCGGTTCCGGCCCCCGGCGGGGCAGGCGCTCCCAACGGAGAGCCCGACCTGCTGTCCCACAAAGACGATCCCACCTGGCTGCCGGCGGTGGAGTACTTCGAGGCCGGACGGCCGTTCCGGATCGGCGATATTGACCTGAGCCCGTTTACGATTCCTCACGATGCCGCGGACCCGGTGGGCTTCGTGCTGGCAGCCGAAGGCGTCCGGATGGGCTTTGCCACCGACCTGGGCTACATTCCGCCGAACGTGGAGGCACAACTCAAGACCGTGGACCTTCTTTTGCTGGAGTCGAATCACGATCTCGAGATGCTGCGGGAGGGCCCTTATCCCTGGTCAGTGAAACAGCGTGTGCTCTCCCGCGTGGGGCATCTTTCCAACGAGGCGGCGGCGCAGTTCCTTTCTACCGCCTACAATGGCCAGGCTGCTTATGTGATTCTGGCGCATCTATCTGAGAGTAATAACCTTCCTGAGTTGGCCCGGGCGTCGGCAGACCGTGCCCTGAGCGGCCGCGCAAGCCTCTTGGCGAATCGTCTGTTGATTGCAGAGCAACATCAGCCGCTCCCGGCCATCACTTTCTAGGGAATCGTGTGGGTAAACAGCGTTACAATAGTAAGACGAAGGAACGATTTTCACTCAACGTCGATAAGGGCAAGCAGGACAGCGGTTTTGCCCGAAAGAAGTCGAGGCTACGTGGGGCCGCGAATCCATTAGGTCCATCGGAGCATCCGAAAATTTGACCGCTTACGCTGCCAAGCTGCCGCGCAGAAGCGCTCGAACGATTCTTTCGACATGAGGCTTACTTTTATGGCAACAACCCGATGCACCGATCCCGTGATCGGCGCCATCCTGGCAAGCTGGCGCTACGACATCTCCGGAATCACGCCCGAGATGCGCCGGGACTACGAACAACACTTTGCCGAGTGTGTCCGCTGCAGCGCCCGGCAAAACTTCCATCGCAGCCTGGACGGGGCGCTGGCGGTTCTCACGTCGCTGGCTGCCTTGTTTTTCCTGTTTGCCCTGGCTGTTCTCAAGCACATCATGCCGCTGGAGCACGTGGCG
>JAKABE010000102.1 GCA_021801945.1 Acidobacteriota bacterium | reverse complement strand
AAACGGAAATGGAAGTCTCGGATAGAGGAGACCTATGAAAGCGTTCGTTGCGATGTTGGTGTTTTTGGCTACAGGTTTCTGCTGGGCTCAACCCCCGGCTGGCTGCAAGCCATCGTCTCTGAATATTCCGGGGGCCCCATACCCCTGTGTCTTTCCCGATCACCGCGCCATATTCCGGGTGTCGGCGCCGGAAGCCCAGCATGTGGCCGTACGGGTGGGCAAGGGGTTTGATATGACCAAGGGAGCGGACGGGCTCTGGTACGTCACCACCACGCCACTGGTGGAAGGCTTCCACTACTACATGCTCAACATTGACGGCGCGTCGGTGTCCGATCCAGCGACGCAGACATTTTTCGGCGGTGGGATGTGGAGCAGCGCCATCGAGATCCCCGCATCGGATGCTGCGTTCTACAGCAATCAGCACGTGCCTCATGGAGTCGTGCGGATTCAATGGTATTACTCCACGGTGACGCAGAAGTGGCGCCGCTGCTTTGTCTATACGCCTCCCGGATACGACACCAACAGCAGCGAGCGTTATCCGGTTCTCTATCTCTTGCACGGCTGGGGTGAAAACGAGATGGGCTGGACCTTTCAGGGGCATGTGGAGCAGATCATGGATAACCTGATCGCAGCAGGCAAAGCCAAGCCCATGCTGATCGTCATGGACAATCTAAATGCCGTAAAGCCTGGTGAGAATGGGTCGATTTATTATGCGCGCGGAGTGCTAACCGAAGCGGAGCCTCGCCCCCAGGAACCCATGGGCGGAGCCCCCGGAATGCCGGGAGCAGGTCCTCGCCAGGGCGCGGGCCGCAGGCCGCCTCTCCGCCGCCCGATGTTTCACCTGAGCAACACGTTCAGCGAGATGATGTTCACCGATCTGATTCCCATGATCCAGAGGAACTACCGAGTGGCGCCGGGCCGCGACAATCGGGCCATGGCCGGCCTGTCGATGGGCGGCATGCAGACCTTTACCACCGGACTCCAGAACCTGGACAAGTTTGCCTATCTGGGCGGCTTTAGCGGAAATTGCGCGAGCTTCGGGGGAAAGTTCGACCCCAAGACGAGCTGTGGCGGAGCGTTTGCCGATCCAGCCGCCTTCAACAAGAAGGTCAAGCTCCTGTTTCTCTCCACCGGCTCCGTGGAAGGCCCGCGGGTGAAGGAATTCAGCGAAGAGCTGACGGCGGCCGGTATTCACAACGTCTACTTCGAATCTCCTGGCACAGCACATGAATGGCTCACGTGGCGGCGCGCACTGGCTGATTTTGCTCCCAGGCTCTTCAGATAAACCCGATGCATCTCGATTCCGAACGCCCAGCACCTGATGGAACGGCGCTGTGGCGTTCGGAATCCAATGCCGCGCCAGAGTCCGTTGACCGCGGTCCGAAGAAGATAGAACTGACTTGCGGCGCTTTAAGAGATAACGCGCAAACGCGCGCGAAATTGCTTTGCCGCCTGGGCGACCAATCCACAGGGCAGTGTCTTTGTCTCACAAAGAAGATTGGGGCTATCGGACGGTTTTGTTCAGCAGCGGCTTCAGCGCCGGCATCAGCGTCTCGGCGATGATCCTGGAGCCCTTCGCGGTGGGATGAATGCCATCAGCCTGGATGGTTCCGGATACGTGGACAAGATTCTTGTAGATCATGGGTACGAACGCGACGCGGTAGCGCGCCGCAACCTCTTGAAAGACCTGCTGGAACTGCCGGATGTACTCGGGTCCATAATTGGGTGGCAGCGTGATGCCCCCGAGCAACACCTTGATGTGCGCGGCTGCCAACCTGGTCAGCAACTCGTCCAGGTTGCGCCGGGTCGACGTGAGCGGCAGCCCGCGCAGCCCGTCGTTGCCGCCGAACTCCACGATCACAATCTCCGGGTGCAAGCGCAGAATGTACGGCAGCCCGGCCAGAGCGTCTTTAGTGGTAGCGCCGCTGGTGCCGCGGTTAAGCACCTTGTAGTGATAGCCTTGAGAGTTCAGATCGCGCTGGAGGTACGTGGGGTAGGCTTCACCGGCCGGAAGCCCATAACCGGCTGTGATGCTGTCGCCGTAGCAGACCAGAATGTGGGAATTGCTGGGTGAAGCGGCGCCTGCCGGCGATAGGAACGCGAGCAAACAGCAAATTGAAACGAGAAGCGCGCGGCGAACGTCCACAAGAAGAGTGTAGCAATGGCGCGGCGGAGACCGATGTCTGCCGCCGGTTCGGAGCCATGCACGGGAGGCGGGCAGAGTGATTCAGGTTCGCGATGCGGCCAAGTGGATTCAGAACGGCGCCAGGCGCGTCGAGATCCTGAAAGGAATCTCCCTCACCATTCCCGCCGGCCAGTTTGTGGCCATTGTGGGTGCCAGCGGTAGCGGCAAGAGCACGCTGCTCGGACTCTTGGCAGGCCTCGATACGCCCAGCGCCGGCGAGATCTGGCTCGACGGCGTGCCCATCCACAACCTCGCCGAGACCGAATTGGCCGCCGTGCGCGGACGTAAGATCGGCTTCGTCTTCCAGTCCTACCAGCTCATCCAGACGCTCACCGCTCTGGAAAACGTCCTGCTGCCCTACGAGCTGAATGTAGAAGGCAACGGCCTGGAGCAAGCCCGCCGCCTGCTCGGCGAGGTAGGCCTCTCTGAGCGCATGGATCACTATCCCATCCAGCTCTCGGGCGGCGAGCAGCAGCGCGTGGCGCTGGCACGCGCCTTTGTCGCCGATCCGCCCATCGTCATGGCCGACGAGCCCACCGGCAACCTGGACTCGGTGAATGGCCGCATCGTGCTCGACCTTCTGCTCGACCGCAACCGCCGCGCGGGCACAACTCTAGTACTGGTCACACACGACGCCGAGGTCGCCAGCCGGGCCGACCGCAAGATCACACTCAAAGACGGCTGCATCGTCGAGGACACGCTGCCGTTCTCTAACCTTCGCGAAGCTCCAGTTCAACACGAGGAGACAAATGGCTAAGCGCGCCTTGAGCTGGCGGCGCGCCGCGGCCATCGCCTGGCGCGATCTGAAGTCCGCGCCGGGCAAATTCGCCTTTGTGGTGCTGTCGGTCGCCGTGGGCGTCGCCGCGCTGGTAGGCGTGCGCGGCCTGAGCGGGAGCTTTCGCCGCACTCTGGGGCTCCAAGCCCGCTCGCTCATGGCCGCCGATCTCAGCGCGCGCATCTTCCACGCGCCTACGCCACAGCAGACCGCCAAGATTGCCGCCATCGTCCGCGAGAATCCTGGCATGCAGACCACCTGGACCACGGACACCGTCTCCATGGCCTCAGTGCCCAGCGAACCCTTCCCTCTTCTGGTTTCCTTGAAGGCCGTCGATCCCACGCAGTATCCCTACTACGGAACCGCCATCCTTGCCCCCTCCATGCCTCTGCGCCAGGCCCTCCAGGACGGCTCAGCCGTAGTAGCCGGCGAGTTTCTCATCCGCACGAACGCGCATGTGGGCCAAACCATTCGCCTCGGCAATCTCGACTTCCGCATTTCCGCAGTCCTCAAGCAAGAGCCGGACCGCATACTGGCCGGCGTCAGCCTCGGTCCACGCGTAATGATTACCCAAGCGGCGCTCCAGCGCACGGGCTTGCTTGCGCCCGGCAGCCGCGCAAGCTGGCGGCTGCTCGTCAAGCTCCCGCAGACCGCGCCGCAGGGCCGTTCGGCTGACGCTGAACTCTCCGCCGTACGCGCCCAACTTGAACTCGCGTTGCCCAGCGCGCAGGTGATGGACTACCGCGAAGGCAATCCCGCGCTCACCCGCGGACTCGACCACGCTACCGCCATCCTCAGCCTCATCTGCCTTGTAGCCATGGTCCTGGGCGCGATTGGCGTAGCCATGGCCATGCACGCCCACCTCGGCCAGCGCATGGACATGCTCGCCATCCTCAAGGCCATGGGCGCTGATTCCGCCGATCTTCTGCGCATCTTTCTTCTACAAACCCTCGGCTTAGGCCTCGCCGGAGCCCTGCTGGGCGTGGCTGCCGGCGTGGCCGTCATGGCGGCACTGCCCGCCACCTTCGCTCATCTGGTTCACCTCCATGCCGCGCTTGCCTTTCCCTGGACCTCGGCACTGGCTGGCCTGGGTACGGGACTGCTCACGACCCTGCTCTTCTGCCTGCCCCCGCTCCTCGACGTGCGCTCCGTCCGTCCCGTCCTGGTTCTGCGCCGGCTCGTCGAGCACCCCGCGGGCGGCGTCTCCGGCTGGCTTGCCCGCTGCTGGGCGCGCCGTCTGCAACTTGCCATCGCTGCCGCGGCGGTTGCCGCTCTGGGCGCCATTGCCTGGGCGCTCTCTGACTCGCCCGTGATCGGCAAATGGTTCGCTCTGCTCCTCACCGCCGCCCTTCTCGTTCTGCTGGTCATGGCCTTCCTGGCCTTGCGCGCGGTGCATTTCCTCCTCAACCGCACGCGCCTGCGTCTGCCCTCTTCCCTTCGTCACGGCCTCGCCAATCTCTACCGCCCCGGCAACCAATCCTCCGCGATCCTGGCCGCGCTGGGCGCGGGCGTGATGCTCATCCTGGCGGTCTACCTCATGCAGGCCGATCTGCTGCGCGACCTGCGCGAAACCGCCTCGCCCAAACTGCCCAATGTCTTTCTCGTCGATGTGCGCACCGATCAGGTGGCCGGCGTGAAGGACTTCTTCGCGCACCAGACCGGCGTCACGCGGAAGCTGGACATGATTCCCGTTGTAGTCGGCCGCTTTCTCGCTCTCAACGGAACTCCCTTGCAAGAACTCAAGGGCCATCACCTTCCCCGGCACATGCTGGAGAGCGCCGAGCTGAGCTGGGCCGACGCTCCGCTGGCGGGCGACAAGGTCATCCACGGCGCGTGGTGGAAAAACGCCAACTCCTCTGAAATCGCCCTCAGCGAGGGCGTCGCCAAGTGGCTGCATCTCTCCGTCGGCTCCTCCGTCCAGATCGACACCGGCGGAACAGTCCACACTCTGCGAGTAGCGGCCATCTATCGGGCCGACGGCTTCCACCTGGGCGCTCGTGTCCGCTTTGTCGTTCCTTCTGGCCTCGCCCAGGACCAGCCTTCCACCTGGTACGGTGGCGTGCACATGGTTCCCGGGCAGGTAGCCGAGATGGAGCGTGCCTTCTTCGCCGCCTATCCCACCATCACGGTCGTCAACGTGGCCGATGTGCTGGAGCGTATCGAGAGCGTGGTCAATCAGATCACCGTAGTCGTCCGCCTGCTGGCTGCCTTCTCCATTCTTGCCGGCCTCGCCATCCTCGCCGCCAGCATCGCCGGCACGCGCTTCCGCCGTATGCAGGAGGCGGTCGTGCTCAAGACGCTGGGCGCCACGCGCATGAGGATCGTGCGCACCTTCAGCGTCGAGTTCAGCTTCCTCGGCCTGCTCGGAGGCGCGGTCGGCGTCCTCTTCGCCAACTTGCTGGCGCGCATTCTACTGCACCGGCTCGATGTCGCCTTCCACTTCCAGTGGGGAGCCACGCTCATCGCCCTCGCCGGAACCGCGCTGCTGGCCACGGCCACCGGCTGGATCGCCAGCTACCGCATCCTCGGTCTCCGCCCGCTGGAAGTCTTGCGCGAGGAATAGAAGTGGCCGCGCGCCGCCTTGACGCCGGCTGCGCGCCATTGGCCGCACAAAATGTGCACTCTCATGGCGCAGATTCACCGAATGGTTGCGACCTCAATCGCGCTCGCCGCGATATCCGCGCTTTCCGTTGCGATAGAACGAAACTGTGAACATTGGCACCCGGGAACGAGCATAGCCCGATGCTATGACTGGCAAAGAGATGCCGCCACCCCACGTCATCCCAAAGCGGGATCTGTTGGGCCAGGTAAATTCGACCTCGGGAGATAGATCCAGATAGGTCCAGCTCGGCGCCGTTGCGTGACCGAAGAACAGGTTGCCTTTGCTCTGTGATTGCCCGCTATATTCGACCAGATAGCCGAATCCGTGTTTGTTGTTCAGGACGTCCTCAAACGCTCCCGAGTAATAGAGAAGATTTCCATCGACGACGCGAAGATGCTCACCGGGAGGAACAGTGGTGAAACCATTGTTGAAGGTATATCCAGGGCCGACGTGGGTAGGGTTCTCCACAAGATCGCCAAGCTGAAAATACCCCTCGAACGGTTTGAATCTCTTCCTGGCTAGAAAGATCAACCCCTCATCATAGGTTCCGTTTCCACTTTGGTCGGCTCCATACTGACTTGGATTGAGCTTGCGGTAATTGCCGGTCGGAACGTACTGAATATACTCCAGCGCCAAGGAGGGTTTTGACCAAAAGCGATCATTATCGCCATCTTTCATGAACTGACGTTTCAGCTCAAGGTATGAGTCCCCCAGCCCAGACGCCGAAACACTTCGCCCACTGGGAGTAGTGGGCGGCCCAACTGTATTGTGGTCAACCGGCAAATAGAAGTCCATCTCCAGATTGTTGATGATTCCGAGACTTATCTTCTGCGGCAGGTAGAAGCTCGACTGCCCGAGCGATGATGTCAAAGTATCGAAGAGATAGGGCTCATAATAGCCAGAGCCTGGCGGATCAGCGTCTGCCGTCCCGGTATAGAAAGGTCCGCTAGTCAGCGGGCTCCATCGTTTTGGGCTCTCTGACCATCCTTTTATCGCAAGTATTCCTATGATTCCCACACATAGGATGCGCACAGGCACCCTGAGCAATCGGCTCATGCAGAATTTACCTCGTCAGGCTCAAATGCCGCCGCTGGAATCGCGGCAGCATCCGGACGTGTCGCGCCCAGAGCCTCTTTGTCGTCTCATGGTTTTTAGAATGAACAGAGAAGTTGTTGCACCGACAGGCTTGGCATCGTCATCAGAACGGCAGATACGAAGCGCAAAAGCGGCTGACAATGAAACAACGCGCAGAAAAGGGCGCTCAGGCAGTTGGCGGAGGGCGATTCTGGATCGGGGCTAAGGCAGGTGACGAAACCAGCGGGTCGGCGGAATGGCCAGGCGTAAACGCTTGCCAAGCGCCGAAGGAGAGCCAGTCAAAAACCTGCGCCGGTGGCGCCGCGATCGCAGGAAGAAGCGAATGCGGGCTGATTACCTTATGATCGCGGCGCAGCCAACACTCCACGACGACGGCCGGTTTCTGCGCGGCCAGCAGATCATCGGTGATCGAGATGGCCGGCAACAGAATGAGAATAAGCACGGCCAAGCCGGCCAAGCCCGTCCGCCTTCCCGCAACATTACGGGGCGCTAACCGCATCCACTGATGGATCATGTATACGGCTAGAAGCGCCCACGCAACATTGAGGAACCATTCCATCGCCCGCCGCTATTCTATCGAATGCAAAGAGCGGGTGAAAAGCGCCGGGGCTTCAATCTGGATGGAGCAAACCGGATGGACGGCGATTGTGGTTTGGCGCGTGTCTCTGGCCACTCACCGCACCATCGCCGACACAGCCAGCGTCACTCCCAGCCCGCTCACGCTCACCACGGTCTCCACCACAGTCCAGGTCGCCAGCGTCTCCTTCACGTCGAGGTTGAAGAGCGACCCGACCAGCCAAAATCCTGAGTCGTTCACATGAGAAGCGACGAGCGAGCCGCAACCAGTGGCCATGACCAGCATTTCCGGGCTTACGCCCATCCGTCCCGCCAGGGGCGCCAGCACTCCCGACGCCACGGCCATGGCAACTGTCGCCGATCCCATGCAGACGCGCACCACCGCGGCCATCGCCCAGGCCAGCAGCAGAGGCGGCAAGTGTGCGCGCATGGCCAGCCCCACCGTGGCCTGCGCCGCTCCCGAGTCGCGCAGAACTCCGCTTAACGCTCCCGCCGCCGACAGGATCACCAGCACTCCAGCGATCGGCACAAAGGACCTCGCCGTCAGCTGCCGCAGCATATCACGGCCCTCGCGCCGTCCGGTCTGCACGTGGCCGCCGAGCGTGGCCAGTGCAGCCAGTGCCGCAATCACCATTGCCTCGTCAGGGCTGCCCACCAAGTGCAAAATCCGGTTCCAATCGCTGCCCGCCGCGCTTACCGTGTCGGCCCAACTGCCCGCGAAGATGAGCGCCACGGGCAGAAGTATCGCCACCAGCGCCCGCACAGCCCCTGCCGGGCGCGGCACTGGCCCCAATCCCGCATCCTTTTCCGCCCCGGCGTCTCTGGCACTCACCGCTGCCTGCGCGCTGCCCAGTACAGGCGCCGCGAGCAAGACATCAGCCGACGTCCCTTGCTCCCGATTCCGCTGCTGCCGCAGTTCCCAGCGTCGCCTCAGCACCCATCCCAGGCCCGGCCCAGCCACCGTTGCCGCGGGCACGCCCACCACCAGCCCCCACAGGATCGTGTATCCCACATCGGCGTGGTACGCTGTCGCCGCGAGCATCGCGGCTGGATGAGGTGGGACCAGGCCATGCATTGCAGAGAGCCCAGCCATCACCGGCAGCCCCACCAGCACCGCCGGCTGTTTCGACCGCTGCGCCGACTCCACGATAATAGGCATCATCAGCAGCAGCCCGACCTCGAAGAACACCGGCATACCGACGAGAATGCCCAGGGCGAGGAGCGCCCACGGCAGGCCTTTCTGCCCGCAGCCTTCCACCAGGGCCTTGCCCAGCGCGGCCGCTCCGCCCGACTCCGCCAGCAGTTGGCCCAGAATGGCGCCCATCCCCAGGATGATGGCGATGTGGCCCATCATATTGCCCACGCCGTTGGCAAACGAGACCGTCACCTGCTTGAGCGGCATCCCTGAGGCCAGGCCCAGCGCAATCGCCGCCACGCACAACCCCAGCGCCGCATGCAGCCGCACCCACGCGACGAGGACCAACAGCAACAGCACGGTTCCGACGACGCAGGCCAGCAGATACCATGCGTGAGCAGTCGAAGCGATGACGTTCACCGGCGCATTATTCCACATTGCGGCTACCGCGCGCACAGCGTGTCCTCCGGCACAGTCTTTGCGTCCGCGCCTCTGCTACCATGGAGATGATTGCCGCTCCGCTGCGGCGTTATTGGTCCGCTCTTGTAACTAATGCGGAGTCAGACCGCCGGAGCCAAATACCAAGGAGAATTTTTATGCCATTAGTCACTGCGCGGCAGCTCCTCGACGAGGCCGCCAAGGGCGGTTACGGCGTCGGCGCTTTTAACGTCAATAACATGGAGCAGATCCAGGCCATCATGGCCGCGGCCGTCGAAACCAAATCTCCCGTCATCGTCCAGGCCAGCCGTGGCGCGCGCTCCTACGCCGAAGATCGCTACCTCTACCACCTCATGCTCGCCGCCGCCGAGCTGCACCCAGAGATTCCCATGGCCTTGCACCAGGACCACGGCAACGGCTTTGACACCTGCAAGAGCGCCATCGCCCTCGGCTTCACCTCAGTGATGATGGAC
>JAKABE010000101.1 GCA_021801945.1 Acidobacteriota bacterium | reverse complement strand
CATCCATATGCCGCCTCTGCGCGAGCATCTGGAGGATCTTCCCGCCATGGCCGAGGCCATGGTGGGCGAGATGAACCAAAAGCACAACCGGAAGGTCGCCGGAGTAGCCGCCTCCATGCTGGACCGCATGATGGTCTACAACTGGCCGGGCAACGCCCGCGAGCTGCGGAACGCCATTGAGCGCG
The DNA here is from genome assembly GCA_021801945.1 of Acidobacteriota bacterium. The sequence goes on along the minus strand of JAKABE010000101.1, from coordinate 9,116 downwards.
CCGTGATTCTTTGCCCCGATGGCGCACCCCTCGACGCGGGGCATCTGCCTCCGGGCCTGGTGAAAGAACAGACTGCGGCGGCGCAAGGCTCCTCGACCGGCAACATTTCCGTGCATGTGGGCGCCACGGTCAGCGAGGCCGAGAGGCTGCTGATTCTGCGCACCCTCGAAGCCACCGGCCAAAACAAGACCCGCGCCGCCGAAATTCTGGGCATAAGCCTGAAGACTCTGCACAATAAACTGAAGGAGTATAGCCGCCTTGCCGAAGCGCAGGGCGTCTGAGCCATGCGCCTGAAGACGAAACTCGTGCTGGCCATCACGGCGCTTGTGTTTCTCATTGCCGGGGTGCTTTCGCTGGTCTACGCCAGCCAACTGCTACGCACCGCCGTGCAGCAGACCTACGACACCAACCGCATGGTCGCCGAACAGGTTCGCTTCGCGTTGGAACGGGCTCTGGAAACCGGCCTCAAAAACATCAAAGTCAATCCCAACGATCCGGATCAGTTGCGCGCCCTGGCAGCCGCCGCAGTTCAAACCAACGACAACCTCTACGACGTGGTGGAGTCGGCCAACCGCTACTCCCTCACGGTCTACGACATCAATATCGGCGACAGCCTGTCGAATACGCTGCTGAGCACCACGCCGAGCAACGAAAATAAGCCGCTTCCGATCCGGCCCAATTACGACCAACTGCTCGCGGCCAACCCCCTACAGTTGATTCAGGATGTATTCGGACCGCCCAAGGTCTACGACGTGGTGCTTCCGCTCGACCGCAATGGCCAGCCCTTCGCCACGGTAAACGTGGGTGTGCGCACCACGCTGCTGCGCGCCTTTTATGCGCCCTGGTTGGGCGAGGCGCTCACCCTGATGGGGTTTGCGCTGGCAGTGGCATTGGTGGTCGCCTTTCTGCTCAGCAACCTGGCGCTTCGCCCTCTGGAAGAGATCAGCCTGCAACTCGACTATTGGACTCCCGCGGCAGAGACCGGAGGTGTGGAAAAGGCCGCCCCCAAACAGGAATTGGCGGCGCGAGTTTCCAACCAGATCGAGATGATCGGCCAGCGCATGAGGAACGTGGAAGAGGTGTACTCGGCATTGAAAGAGAACCTCGACCAGATCCTGGGCAACCTGCAGGACGGAATCATGCTCTTTACCGGGGATAGGCGGGCAGTGCTGGTTTCCGAGGCCGCACGTCGCTTTCTGCAGATCGAGCGGGACGGCATCCTGGGCCGCCCGGCACGAGAGATCTTCGACCGCTCCACGGTGTTGGGCCGAGTGCTCTGGGAGTCCATCGACGCCGGTATCTCCCTGGTGAAGGAAGAGGTTCGGACCGAAACGGGACGCCGCATTGCGGCTTCCGTGGACTTTATTCACGACGACGAAATGCGCCGAGGGCTGGGCGCGCTGGTCACACTGCACGATCTGGAGTCGGCCGCCGAGATCGAGTCCGATTTGGAACTCTCGCGGCGGATGGCGGCCATTGGCCGTCTCACTGCCGGCGTGGGCCATGAGGTCAAGAATCCCATAAACGCCATCGTTCTGCACCTGGAACTGCTCAAGAATAAACTGGCTGGCGCGAGCGCTCCGGCGCTCCGCCACCTGGAGGTTATCGACGCCGAGATTCATCGGCTGGACCGTGTGGTGCAAATGCTGGTGGACTTTTCCCGCCCCGTGGAATTACAGCTTCGCGAGCAGGATCTTCGCCCGGTGATCGCCGACGTTCTCGCCTTGGCCGCAGAAGATCTGTCCAGCCACAACGTGACCCTCCTAAGCCACATTCCCGACGAGCCGATCATCGCCAACGTCGACGCCGACCTGCTCAAACAAGCGGCTCTCAACGTGATTCAGAACGGCGCGCAGGCCATGCCCGAAGGCGGCAAGCTCGAAGTGGCTCTTGAGGAAGAGAGCAGAGCCCAGGCCAGCAATGGCCGTATCGCCGCGCCAGGATGGAAGACCGCTGTTCTGCGAATTGCCGACGAAGGGCCTGGGATCCCGGAGGAGATCCGGGAGAAGATCTTCGACCTCTACTTCACCACCAAGAGCGGAGGCAGCGGCATTGGCCTAGCCATGACCTACCGCATTCTGCAGTTGCACCACGGGAGTATAGAAGTACAATCAAAATTAGGCCGTGGCACGGAATTCCGGCTGCGAATTCCGCTCGCAGCCACGGAATGGGGACGCCGGGATCCTCAGCCGGCGGGAATGGAAACTTAGGCATGATTCGCAGGATCAAGCTGCCTGTCGGGAGCGTTGCGTGGGTACTGCCCTTGTGCCTAACGGGGTGCTTTCACAGGACGCATAAGATCCAGGTTGGAACGCTTGCGCCACCCATCACGCAGCCAGCGCAACCGTCGACACCTGCGCCTCAGCCCGCACCCAAGAATCTCCCCGCCTCAGTGGCCACCGTGCCCATTCCCCCCCCGCAGGCAAAGACCAGTCCTGCTCCAAAGCCCGCGTATAGAGTACCGGTCAGACACAGAAGGCGGCCGACCCATAAGAAGGAGGAGGCCGAGAACACAATCCCGGAAGTGAGCGCGGTGGGCAAACTCTCCTCCGGCGATCCTCTTGCCTATCGCCGCCAGACTCAAGATTTAATTGCTGCTACCGAGCGCGGCCTGGACTCCATCACCCGGCACCTCGGTCCTTCCGAACAGAAGACCGCCGAGCACATCCGGCAATTCCTCAAGCAAGCCAAGACGGCGCTGGCTTCAGGGGATGTGGATGGAGCAAACACCTTGGCAGACAAGGCAAAAATCCTGCTGGCCGAGCTGGAAGAATAGCTCGGGAGCGGGTGCATTTTCTCTTACAGTTCCCCCCAGCTCAATTTGCTGCGCAAGGCATGGAAGAATCCGCCGTCGCTCAAGCGCACCAGCTTGACAGTATGGCTGGAGCGGCAGCAGCGCACCTCATCGTCCCGGTACAGTTCCACGGCCTGCTGGCCGTCTACGGTCATCAGGCCGAGATTGGGAACACTCTCCACACGCACCACCAGCGCGGCGTCTCCGCGCAGGACCAGTGGCCGCAGCGTCAGCAGGTGTGGACAGATGGGGGTCACCACCATCGCATCCACATTCGGGGTAAGGATGGGCCCGTTAGCTGCCAGGCTGTAGGCAGTGGAGCCGGTGGGGCTGGAGACGATCACGCCATCGGCACGGAAGCGAGCCACGCTTCTGCCATCCAGTTCCACAGTAAACTCGCCCATGCGCGCCATATCGGCCTTGGTCACAACCACGTCGTTCAGAGCTTCGTAACCGGAGTGCCGCTGACCACCGCGCCACAACTCGCAGTGGATCATGGCGCGTTCATCCAGCTCGTAACAATGTGCGCACCAGCCTTCCAGGGTCGAGTAGAGATCCGACAGGCGTACCTCGGTCAAGAACCCCAGAAAACCCAGATTCACGCCCAGGATCGGCGTACCCGACGTGGCGAAGATACGCGCCGCTGCCAGCAGGGTTCCATCGCCACCCAGAACGATCACCAGCTCCGGCGACCAGGAAGGCAGTTCCGTACCAGCTACGGCGGGTGCGGCCGTTGTATATTTGCCGCCTTCCCGGTCGAGCACAGGTTCGAAGTTCCGTTGCCGCAGCCATGCAATCAACTCCGGCAGGAGCTTGGCGAGCTCTTCCCGGTGCGATTTGCAGACGATGGCGATGCGTGTCATGCGTCCCAGTGTAATGGATCGGGACACAGGCGAGAGCCGCTCCACAGATCCTCTCATTCGAGGGCGCCCGCACCCTTCGCATACAACAAGAATTCCTTGTTGCCCTCCACGCCGGTAATGGGCGATGGAATCGTTCCACTCACCTCCCATCCCAATGACCGAACGCAATGGGCCACTCTCTCGATGGCCAGTTCGTGCGCAGCGGGATCGCGGACAATTCCGCCCTTGCCCACATGCTCTCGTCCGGCTTCGAACTGCGGCTTGACCAGGATTACGGCTTCTCGCAGAGACGGCGCGGCTGCCAGGACTGGCCCCAGAAGGAGAGTGGCCGAGATAAAGGAGACGTCCATGGCCAGAAAAGTGATCTCGGGACCTCCCGCTCCCCCCACCAGCGATCCTGGTTGCAGAAGGCGAGCGTTGGTGCGCTCCAACAGGCGCACGCGCAGGTCATTGCGCAGCTCCATGGCGATCTGCCCAAAGCCTGTATCCAAAGCGGTCACCTGTGCGGCGCCGCGCTGCAGGAGGCAATCGGTAAACCCTCCCGTCGAGGCACCTACGTCCAGGCAGACCCGGCCGCTCACCGCGATTCCCCAGTGATCCAGGGCCGCCGCCAGCTTCAGGCCGCCGCGGCTCACATACGGCTGGTCTTCGCCCAACAGCCGAACCGGCGCATCGGAGGGGATTGCGGTCCCTGGCTTGTCTACCTTCTGTTCGCAAACCAGAACCCGTCCGGCGAGGATGAGCGCCCGTGCTCGTTCCCGGCTGGAGACCAGGCCACGCACGGTCAGCAAGAGGTCCAGCCTCATCTTTGCGGCACCAGCCTTCATGCCCGCAGACTCCATTCAAAACAACCGAAGGGCCAATCCCGCCGGGGGAAATGACCCTTCAATACAATCCGCACATCTCTGCTGAATCCGATATTCGCGCCCATAGGTGCTGCGTTATGGCTACGGACTTGCCTGGCAGTCCGTAAGGGTGTAAGTGGCGCCGTACTTGGCAGTCATGAGCGCTGGAGGCAGGTTACAGGGCTGGCCGTAGCCTGGGATGCGGCTGCTGAAATTGGCGTTGTTGCCTCGGCCTCCATTTGGCGTGGTCGTACGCACGTCCACTACGTTGCCCTCGACCAGAACCGTTGTGGCAATCTGGTCCAGGACCGACGGAGTCGATTCAATGACGGTGATATAGGGGCTATCCGGCGACGCTACATAGACTTTGCTGTACTCGGAATTCTGGGTGGAGACGACCGTGCGCGGATGGCCCTCGACCGTGAGCGTCTTTTCCACTGTGTGGCTGGACAAGTTAACGACGGTCACAGTGCCATCGCTCTGATTGGCGGCATAAGCACGGCTACCATCGTAGAGAGCCGTCACGCTAGCCGGATTGTTGCCCACCGGAACGGTATAGGTGGTTCCGAAGGTCGGGCTGTCATTGCCATATTGATCCAGACTCACATCAATAATGCTGATGGTGCCGCCCGTGTAGTCGGCAACGACCAATTGCTGAGTGGCTGCGTTGTATTCGGCATCCACCGGCCCGGCGATCTGGGGCATCCCCGCCGTCCCGTTGGGTGGCTTGATGCGGGTGGCGGCCACGGCTGAAAGCGACAGCGGCAACGTGGGATGGCAGGTTACGGGCTGGCCGTTCTGGTTCAGAAACGGCGTGCAAGCATCGAGGGTGTTGTTCTGACTGTTGATGACGGTAATCGTATCGTCGCCGCGATTCAGCACGAAGAGGCGCTTCAGATCGGTGCTCGGCACGGCATACACGGGGCACTTGCCGACAGGAATCGGAACATCAACGGAATCGGTACTTATTTCGATGGGCGTCGCCACTCCATCGGTTGTGACGGTACTCGGCGAAGTGTTGCAGGTCAACCCCGTTGAATCGGCGAAATTCTGGCTGATCACATACTCGCGCTGGCCCTGCCCTATCGGCGCGCCAGCAATGGTGACCGGCGTAGGCGCAACAGGAACGGCGAGTTGAAATGTCTGCGGACTGCCGGTGAAAACATCGGCGACGTCGCCGTTGAGATTGGTCGCCCAAAGACCAAACGAAGGCGAGAACAGATTGAGGACCTTTGCGGTAGGAGGAAGGGTTGTAAATAATTCCAGCTTTTGCTGGAGCTGGGTTGTAATGGGAATGTTCGTGATTGTGCCATCGGAGTTAATGGAATAGCCGTTGAAACCGTCGGACTCCAGGGCAAACCCGATGGGGCTGATCCCGATGGGCGCCTCAGCCATCACCGAGTCGCCGGAGTAGTCGATGATCGTGGCTACGCCCGGCGTTGTGGCACCCGTAGAGGAAACCACGACAGCATACGCTGTCGGCTGCGCCGGCGGCCCATTGGTCGGCACCGGCGTCACCACGGGCTGATAATAGTTTCCGCAACCGGCGATCAGGACAGCGAGTGCAAAACTCGCACCCACTCCCGCCAGCCGCACGCGCGCCCAGCCTGCATTCATAGAATAGAGCTTCATCCAATACTTTCGTGCTACTTGGTGATTGTAAATCACGCAGCCAGGGCAAAAAACAGCCTCAAGTTTCCTCAGGCGGAACCCCCGCCCCGTCCAACCGCCGCCCCAAAGGCCAGCCCCCTGCCGCGCGGTGGAACGCCCGCCCGTGCATTCGCTGCGAGGAGCACGCAGAGCATGTTCAGAAGGTACGATGAGAAGGAATGGCGCAATCGAAGACGGATTGGGACTCAAGACTGGTGCTGCTCGCGGTGTTGCCGCTGGTCGCCGTGGAGGCAGCATGGCAAGCCCGCAACTTGGCGGCAATTTCGGTAGCGGCTGTCATCTGGACCTTGAGCCTCAGCGCGCTGCTCGGGGTGGTCACCTGGAAGCTGCGCGCGGCGACTCCCTGGGCCGCGATTGCGGGCGCGGTCATTACCGCCAGCCTGATGTTTTCCACCTTGGCCCCACCTTATGATCCGTTGCACACGGACCTCGGGGCTGTAATCACGGTTTTCATCCTTGCTTTTGCCGCCACGCGCTTGGGCCGCAGTCACAAGCAGCGCCTCGGCACCGCGGAAAGAGGGCAAGGACGATCGGCCGCACAAGTGGCGGCCAATCTGGGCGTTGCAGCCATTATTTCGAGTCCTTTCGCACGGTCCTCGCTGGCAAGCAGCGGCTGGTTCGCGCACGCCATTCTGGCACCGGCAATTCTGCCAACGGCAGGGCTGGCAGCCCTGACCGAAGCCGCCGCCGACACGGTTTCCTCCGAGATCGGCCAGGTCTTCGGAGGCCGCCCAAGGATGATTACCACCCTGCGCCGTGTGCAGGCCGGCTGCGACGGCGCGATCAGCCCCCTGGGCGTGCTGGCCGGCGTCTCAGCCTCGGCCACGGTGGCCACTGCCGGAACCCTCGTCCTTGGCGGCCGCGCCAACATGTTCCTGGTCAGCACTGCGGCAGGAATCTTCGGCTTTCTCTTTGACAGCCTCCTCGGAGCCACCCTCGAACAGCGCGGCTGGCTCAAGAATGACGCCGTCAATTTCCTCTCCACCGCCGCCGCAGCAGGCTTGGCCTTGGCGTTGATGGTCTATTTGCGGTGAGGGCTCGCCAACGAGCAGGCCGGCTGCCTTCCCGAACAGGTGCCAAACTGCAAAGCTGCAGACGCGCCGCAGTTTTCAGTGCAGGTGCATCCTCCACGCCGTGTAGCTAAGAATCTCGTGCATGATGTGGGCATTATCCGATGAGCCACCGGCCACGTCCAGGCGCCGCCGGGGCGAGGTCAATACATCCAGCCCGTCGGCGGCGCAGAGAGCATGAATCCTGAAAAGATGCGTTCCATCGCTCACGATCACCAACCGCCGCAGGTCATTAGCGCGCGCGATTACGGCCAGGTTGCGCATTGCCTCCTCCGTATCGCGGCTATGCGTCTCGGCAATGATTCTGCGTTCCGGTACGCCCTTGCTCATGAGGTACTCGCGGCCAACGCCACCCTCGGTGTACCGATCGCCGCCCGGACCGCCCAGGGTAACAATCAAGGGAGCGAAGCCGTGCTGGTAGAGGTCAAGCGCGTGGTCCAGGCGTGCACGATACACCGGCGAAGGCCGGCCGTCGTACTCCGCCGCGCCTAAAACTGCGATTGCATCGGCGGGCGCCGCCTGATTGATGTGGGCGTAGTGCTCGATCTGCCGATACACCCAGTCACACCACGCCGCGGCACCCGCTGCCAGCGCCATGAGCAGCACAGCCACCGCGGCCAATGCCCATTTGCGGCGCCGCAGTTTCGCTTGGCGCACCATGCGCTCCATCTTATCGCTGTAGCACCATGACGATTTCGTGTGTTGGAATAGCGCCTTCGCGCAGAATCTCCCAGCGTCCCGGCCCCAGCGAGAGATCGACGATGGTGGTGGGCAATACGTGCGCTGTCGGTCCACCATCCACAATCAGCGGAATGCGGTCGCCAATCTGATCGCGGACGCAGGCCGCATGGGTACACTCCGCTGCCCCCTGCAAGTTTGCTGAAGTGGCCGTGATGGGCAGTCCAAAGCGCTCCACCACGGCGCGGGGAATAGCCGCATCCGGCACCCGGATGGCCACGTTGCCGGTATGCGCCGTCGAGCGCAGCGGCAACTTGGTTCCCGCGCGTACGATGATGGTCAGCGGTCCAGGCCAGAAACGCTCCGCCAGCTTGTCGAAAAGCACGTCGGTGTCGCGCGCCAATTCATAAGCCTGCGCCGCTGACGCAATCAGCAGTGACAGCGGTTTGTGCTTCTGCCGGGTCTTGATGTGATAGATCTGTTCCACCGCATGAAGATTCACCGGATCCACGGCCAGCCCGTAAAAGGTGTCGGTGGGCAGCGCAACGACACCGCCCTGACGCAAGCAGGAGACGACGTAATCGATCCGCTCTGGTTGGGGTTCATCGGGATGGACGCGCAGTATCTCCGCCGACAAGAGGATTTACCTCGGTTCCCACACTGAAAAGAGCCGTAAAATCGGAAACTATCACAGCACCAGCCGTGGTGCAAGTTCTGCACCCGCTCTCACTGGCGCGCGCCACGGCGAAAACGCCGTAGAATCGGTTCGATGCCTGTTCGCATTGTACAGAGTAAGCAGAACGCGTGGGTCAAGGAGCTGCGGCACGCATTAGCCCACCCAACGAACTGCGGCTTTGCCGGCGTCGAGGGGCCGAACCTGGTGGGCGAGGCTCTCCGTGCCGGACTAAGGTTCAAGTGCGTCTTTGCCGCACTCGGAGCCGAGAAACTTCTCGAAGCCTTGCACCTTCCGCCGGAATTCGAGGTGCTGCTCGTCTCCAAGCCGCTCCTCGACACCGTGCTGACCACCGAAACCCCGCAGCCCGTCGCCGCGCTCATCGAGCCGCCAGCATGGAAGTGGGCTGATTTGCTCAACCCCGACCGGACCCAACCGCCCCTGTTCGTTGTCCTCGCCGGTCTCCAGGACCCCGGCAACCTGGGCACGATCCTGCGCTCCGCCGAGGCCTTTGGCGCGGCG
>JAKABE010000100.1 GCA_021801945.1 Acidobacteriota bacterium | reverse complement strand
CGTCGATATCCACGCGCACGAGCCCGAGACGATCTACGTCGTGCCGATCAAGAGCGACTCCGAGCACGTCACCCCCGACGGCAAGCTCCGCGTCTACCGCAGCCGCACGGGCGGCAACGAGTGGGAACCGCTGGCCAAGGGATTGCCGGAGAGGAATTGTTACGTAAACGTGCTCCGCGACGCCATGGCCGTGGACTCGCTCGACGCGTGTGGTGTGTACTTCGGCACCACAGGCGGACAGGTGTACGCCTCGCCTGACGCGGGCGACAGTTGGATGCCCATCGCACAGAATCTGCCCGCCGTGCTCTCGGTTGAGGTGCAGACGCTGAAGTGAGCCGGAGACACAGGGACTGGAGCAGGCGTAGTGGTCACCGATGTTGCTTGGACCTGCTAACGCGATTGGGATGGATGGCGTTGTGAGCGAGAATCTGGCCATACTTCGTTATCGTTCTCGACTGTAGACCCGTCACAGCCTTCTGACCCCGCTTCGTCTGGCCCGAGTTTCCGGCAGCAACGCCATCCGTTTGGGTAGTCTTAACAAGCCCTGATTGGGAATGAGTACTGGATGTTTTTCCTAACGCTCGACAACGAAATAGAGGCATATTGGGGATGGAATGGACAACGCGGACAAAGCAATGGTGCGTGTAGGCCTGCCTTATCATCTGCGCAGTCTGGCGCGGGTAGGGGGTGACGTGGCCCTGGAAGTTGTGCCTCCCGTCACGCTGCGCTCTGTGCTCGACGCGCTTGAAGCACACTACCCCATGTTGCGCGGAACTATCCGCGAATACGAATCCGGCCGGCGTCGGGCGTTCTTGCGTTTCTTTGCCTGCGAGGAGGATTGGTCGCACGCGTCGCCCGACGATCCGTTACCCGCAGCCGTGGCCGCGGGCCGCGAGCCTCTTCTCATCCTGGGTGCGATTGCGGGCGGAGCTTAGAGGAACTCATGCCTGAGTTTTCGCGCCTTTCCGTCGTGGCTCCGGACTGTTTTGCCCTTCGCCTCACAGCCCCCTGACCATCGCACCGGATCCGGTCACTCCGATCTGACTAAAGACCAGCGGGTTTGGGGTTGGCGGGGTCAAACTGTGCCACCTTGATGTGGCGGGCCAGGCCCAAGCGGGCAAGAATCCATATCCCCCAGAAGTTCACGTCGAGCTCGTACCAGGTCAGGCCGTGACGGGCGCTGACAGGGTGAGCGTGGTGATTGTTGTGCCAACCTTCGCCGCCAGTCAGTAGCGCAACCCACCAGTTGTTGCGTGAGGCATCGCGGGTCTGGAAGCGGCGGCCGCCCCACATGTGTGTCGCCGAGTTGACCAGCCAGGTAATGTGCAGGCCGAGTGTGACGCGCAGAAAAACTCCCCAGAGCAGCATGGCGATGCCGTTCATCGGACCACCAAAGACCCAGCCGAGCGCCACCAGAAGAACGGCGCTCAAGAAGATGGGGAGCCAGTGGTACTTGCTCATCCAGACATGGAAGCGATCACGGCCCAGGTCCGGAGCGTAGCGGGCAAGTGCTTGCGTTTGGGCGTGGAGTGACTGGCCGAAGAGCAGCCATCCGGCGTGAGCCCACCAGCCGCCCTCCAGGGGGGTGTGTGGATCGCCCTCGTGGTCGCTGAGCTGGTGATGGAGGCGATGGGTGGCAACCCAGAAGATAGGCCCGCCCTCGAGCGAGAGCGTCGCGCAGATGGTCATGAGGTACTCGAGCCACTGAGGCACATGGTAGCCGCGATGGGTGAGCAGGCGATGATAGCACATGCCGATGCCGACGTTGATGGCCAGCACGTAAAGGAGCGCCATCACCAGAAGCCGCTGCCATGTGAAGAAAAAAAGCGCGGCCAGGGCTCCGAGGTGAAAGGCAACGATGATGACCAGCGTGGACCAGTTGAGGCCTTGAGGAACGGTGGCGGCGCGGCCCATGATCGCCGGCGCGCGAGCCGAGTCGCGGCACGGTGTGCTGGGCGAGCAATCGACCGAGGCCGCAACCGGGGCGGCCTGCGGAGTAGGCGTGGTCAACACGGAAGCCATCAGACGGAAATCCTTGTGCAGTGGGGATGAACCCAATTTATAGGGTCCTTATCAACACATTGTATAGGATGGCAAGCTCAAACCCTGGCAGGGAAAGGAAAGAATTGGGCCCGCCGTGGATCGCAGGTTGCGCTGCCAAGCGCCTCTGTGGAAAGCGTCACGGCCAAACATGCGTCGCTTACCCTCCAGCTTCAGTGGCAAACGAACCTCCGCTTGTGACCAGCAGCTGCGTGACCTGCCCGTTATAGACCTGGTAAAGAGCAAACCAGCGCTGTGTGGCGCCGCGCAGCTCGAACAGAAGCTCGCCACGGTTGTTGGCCATGGCGTCCACGGGCCCAACGAGCCTCATCCGGGGCGTGAGGTCGAGGTCCGAGGCATTCGTGGTGTTTTTGAAGAGCACGATAACGTTGCCATATAGATCGGGCTCGCCGATCAGGGTGATGTACTTCTCTTGTGTGCCCGTACCGGCGGTGTGGGCGGAGAAGACCAGGGTGGCGCCGGAATCGTAAGCCAGACGGAAAACATGGAATTGCTCGTCCACAAGCGCTGCGGGCGGCGCGAGCGTGAGCGGCACAGCCGTCTGCTCGGTACGGTCGCCGACCGGACTCTTGCGTTTGCGGGCCGGCGTTGGCTGGGATGCGATTGCGCGCGGAGCCGGCAGCGGTATCAAACCCAAGTCTTTGCGGGCAATCTCCTCGAGCGCCGCCTTCATCTTGATTGCGCCCCCCGGATCGGCCCAACTGTAGTTCCAAGGATGGTCGGCCGTATTTTTGGCATCGGACACGGCGATCTCCTGGTGCATATCTTCGGGCAGGCCAACCAGGCTGACGCCTCCGCTAAAGATGGATTTGGGTTTGCCTTCGAGGAGGTGAGGCCGTCCGGGATCGAAAGCCGTAGGCACGGTTTCCACGTAGGCCGAGTCGTAGCTGTTCCGCTTCTTCTCTCTTTTCCTTTCCTTTTTCTCCTTCTTCTTGTCCTTCTCGTCCTCTTTCAGCGTGGGCTGGCCAGAATTATCCGGCGGCGAGTTGCTCGCCGAGCCGTCGGGGGCCCCATGAAGCGTAGGACCTAGATTGGGCGGAGGATTCTCGGGACCGGCCTTGCCAGAGTCATTACTCGAGTCTGTGCTCGAGTCTGCGCGGTGCAGGGTGGGCCGATCCTGGTCGGGAGCTGAAGCATCGCTGCCCGACGCCTTGCTGGGGCTGGAGGTCTTGTCCGCGTTGGGACTGACGTGAAGGATGGGGCGGCCGCTGTTTTCATCAAAGGAGTCGCTGATATGGACCTTTGCAAGCTCCGTCGGCGCCTTGGGCTTGGGCAGTGGCTTCCACACTCCATACCCCACCCAGGCGCCGTGAATCAGCTCAGCGCTGCCGATGTCGTAGAGGCCCACGGTCCTGCCGTCCCGCTTGAGTTCGTACTCCACGTCGGGGTCAAGGGCCAACGGCTGGGGCCGCGCCAGGTAGAGATCGCCGTCCTGCAACTGCTGGCCGTCAAAGACACTGATGGGAATCAGCCGGGAGGCCGTCGGATAACCGGCTTTGCCCGTCCACTCGAGCACGGCGACGGCACGCAGTTCGGGTCCGTTCTTCTTGGTGGACATCGTCTCTTCGGGGTACTGTGCCGTCGCCGGCAGCGCGGCCACGACCATCGCCGCGCACAGAATTGCCGGCAGCAGGAAGCCCAACCCCACGCGACACGATGACACGCCACGCCCGGTTCGGAAATAATCGGAATTGATGGCCATGTTTCGGCCCTCCAATCCAGCAGGAAGGACATTCCCCATGGAAATCAACGATAAAGTCGCCGACTTCGCCCTTCAAACCGACGAGGACAAGACCGTACGCCTATCAGATTACGCTGGAAAGCCCGTGGTCCTCTTCTTTTACCCCAGGGCGGATACACCGGGCTGCACCATCGAGGCCTGCGGCTTCCGCGACGCGTTCAAGAAGATTCAGGCAGCCGGGGCGGTAGTGCTGGGCATCTCCCGTGACACGCCCAAGGACCAGGCCAAGTTCCGCACCAAGTTCAGCCTACCCTACACACTCCTTGCTGATGTAGACGAGAAAGTGTGCAATCAGTTTGGCGTGTTGAAAGAAAAGAACATGTACGGCAAGAAAGTGTGGGGGATCGAGCGGACCACGTTCCTCATCGGTCCCGACCGGAAGCTGATTCACATCTTTCCCAAGGTTACGCCCGAAGGCCACGCCGACGAGGTGCTGACCAAAATCAAGGAATGGGCCAAGACGCACGAGTAGCGGCTGGGCCGCCGCGGCGGCAGCAAGCCATGACTTCAGTAAGCAAAGACCGATTGCTGCTGCACGTTAGCCGCCTGCTGCCCCGCGCGTTTTTCGAGCACCCGCCGGAGCAGGTGGCGCCGCTCCTCCTCGGCAAGATCCTTGTTCGAAAGATCGAAGGGCGGAAGCCCCTGATAGGCCGCATCGTCGAAGTGGAAGCCTATCTCGGTCCCCACAACCACCCTCCCGACCGCGCCGCGCACGCGCACCGCGGCCGGACGCCGCGCACCGCCGTTCTCTTCGGTCCCGCCGGCCACGCTTACGTCTACTCCATCTATGGCCGATTCTTCTGCATGAACATCTCCTGCGAGGTCGAGGGACGCGCCGGGTGTGTGTTGCTGCGCGCGCTGGAGCCCGTGGCGGGAATGGAGCAGATGGCGCGCAATCGCCTCCTTAAGCCGGGTGCGGCGCCGTGGCAGCTCGCCAGTGGCCCTGGCCGCCTGTGCCAGGCGCTCGATTTGACCAGGGACGCGCACAATGGCCTCGATCTGTTGGACCCGACCTCGCCGCTTCAGGCCCGCTGCGATGGATTCGTCGTCCATCAAGCGCTGGTAACGCCGCGCATCGGCATCCGACACGCCACTGAACGGCTGCTTCGCTTTGCGCTCGCCGGAAATGCCTGCGTCTCGGGTCCGCGAATGCTCGTTGGCAGGCGCGTCTTTCTTCGCTAGAATTCCGTCTATCAGGCAGAGAGGCCGATCTCAACCCAAGAGGAAACCCTGCACTTGAAAAAATCTTCCCTGTTCTCACCAGCCACAATCGCCTTGTTGGCCGCGGGCTTGTTTGCCGCTGCCACCGTTGCCCAAGCCCCGCAACCCGCGCCGCACCGCATGCCCCACTTCCCCAAGCCTAAAAACCTCCAGCTCTTGCCCAAGAACCTGAACGGACTCCAGGTACGGCAGATCATGGTCGTGTGGGCGCGCTCGCTGGGCGTGCATTGCGACACCTGCCACGCGGCGGATCCGCACAAGCTCAACCGCTTCGGCCGCCCTGAGCTCGACTTTCCCTCTGACGCCAAGCAAGATAAGCGAACCGCACGGCTGATGTACAAAATGGTGAAGCAAATCAACGGCAATTACATCAGCATGGTGACGGGGCAAAACGGCAAGCCGGCGCCGCCGGTGACTTGCGGAACCTGCCATCGCGGCCATCTCGATCCGCCGAAGTTTGTGCTTCCCAAGGAGCACCCGTTCCCCATGGGAGGCCACCGGCCTGCCTGAGCCTAGCCGGCCCCGGATAACCAGCGGGTAAGCGAATGGCACTCTGGGCACCTCGCAGGGCAGCAGCGGCAGCAGGTGCTGCGGGGTTCAATCGCGGCGCTTGCTCCCCCCCTTGGCTTCAATCGCGGTTCTACGCCGCAGATGGAAACCGTGAAGCGCTTTTGCCCTGTTTCCGTTCCATGTCTGGGTCTGCCGATGACCTTGCAGACCCAGAACCAACCCGTACCTGACGATCCCTTCGATTCCGTTCTGAACCTTCTCGAGATCTCCCCAAACCCGCATCTGAGTAAGCCGCCAGCCCTGCGGAACGCCCCCTTACGACCCGTTACCAGGCCGGACGAAGGCTCAAGCACAAGAACAAGAATGTGTGGATTCCGCGCATCGAACCTGGCCCTAACCCGCAGAGCGGAAAGCCGGGAAACAGCCGCGCGCCAGCCGACAATCGATGGTGGGCCCGGAGGGATTCGAACCCCCAACCAAGGGATTATGAGTCCCCTGCTCTAACCGTTGAGCTACAGGCCCACGTCGTCTGCAACTATTGTATATAGTTGAGATTACAACCATCTTCAGGCCATCTACTGCATACCCGCTTCGGCGCTGCGGTCACTTGTGGTTTCACTTCGATTTTCGGTTCCTCCGTCAGTGTTGCACAATCTCTCGACCGCTACCAGTTCGGAGGACTGAAAGAGATGGGCGCAGCCCAGGAGCATTTGCAGGGGCTTGTGCCCAAGCAGCGGGGCCACGGTGCGCAAATCGACGCCGGCCGCCAACAGCCTTAAGTCCAACGTGTGCCTCAGGCCATGCCGAGCGAGCGCTAGAAGGAGTTCCCGCAGGATACGCTGCAGGTGCCCGAAGCCAGGCTGCCTGAAGACAAAAAGCTGCCCGCCGTGCTCTCCTTATTTGCGGGAGAGCACTTGCCCCCAGCTAGCCGTCGCTGACGGCCTCGACTTCGAATAATCCGGCGTACGTGAGCGGCTCGGTTGAGAATCGAACTGTCGCGGCGGGAACAGGTGAGGCCAAACCATCCCGGAGCGCAGGCCATTTCTGCACTGAGGAGAGTGCGTTGCGTTTGCAGATTGGGTACAAATCCGTATTGGTTCTGCTCCTCGGCTGCGCCTTCGTAGCAGCGCAGGCGCAAACCAACCTTGCACTACTTGAGAAGACCTTTCAAACTCCGCCTGATAACGCAAAGCCGATGGTTCGGTGGTGGTGGTTCGGCCCGGCAGTGACCAAGCCGGAGATCTTGCGTGAGATGCAACAGATGAAAGCGGGAGGGTTTGGGGGCTTTGTCATCCATTTTGACTACCCACTCGCTCTCAACGACCCTCAGACCGGGTTCCGCAATTTGCCATTCCTGTCGACAGAAATGCTCCAGGATATGAGCTACGCGAACCAGCAGGCGCATGCACTGGGTCTACGCGCGGCAACAGCCTTGACGAGCGGCTGGCCTTACGGCGGACCGAACACCCCAGTGACTGAGGCGGCCGCGATGATTGTGCAGAAAGTGAGCGCCATTGCGCCCGGCCAGGAATCTGCAGCACTTCCGTGGATTGGACAAGGAGAAAAGCTATTGGCGGTGTTTGGAGTCGACGGGAGCGGAAAACTGAAGATGCTCCCCTTGCCAAGTTCAGATGCTGCGCGTATCGACGTCCCGGCGGGAACGCGGTCCGTGCGGTGGTACATCATGAGCCGTACCGGTCAGCAGGTGAAGCGCGCCGCCGTAGACGCCAACGGCTTTGTGCTCGATCACTTTTCCCGCCAGGCAGTCGCCGATCACTTGCAGAATGTAGGAGACAAACTGGCGTCTGCGTTTGGCAACCACCCGCCGGATTCCGTATTCAGCGATTCTCTCGAAGTCTTCGGCGCAGACTGGACGCCACATCTGTTGCAGGAGTTTCATGAGCGCCGCGGTTATAGTTTGCTGCCCTATCTGCCGGACCTGTTTACAGCGCATCCGGATGCGCAAGCCTTGGCTGTTCGCCACGATTGGGGCTTGACTCTGACGGAACTGATTGACCAGAACTATCTGGAACAGGTCAATCAGTGGGCGCGCGCGCATCATACGCACTTACGAGCACAGGTCTACGGACCACCCGCGGTATCGCTTTCAAGCAACAGCCTCGTCGATCTACCGGAAGGCGAAGGACCGCAGTGGCGCCAGTTTGCCTATACGCGGTGGGCTACTTCTGCAGGACATGTGTACGGACGGCCGATTATCTCGTCGGAGACCTTCACATGGCTGCATTCACCAGCCTTTCGCGCAACGCCGCTCGACGTGAAGGCCGAAGCCGACCGGTTCTTTTTGCAGGGCGTGAACCAGATTTACTGCCACGGTTGGCCGTATTCGCCCCCCTCGGCAGGTGAACCGGGCTGGCGCTTCTATGCGGCAGCCGTGTTCAACGCGCACAATCCGTGGTGGATTGTCATGCCGGATGTGACGCGCTATCTGCAACGCGTGAGCTGGCTGATGCGACAGGGGGAGCCTGCGAACCGCGTGGCAATCTACCTTCCGGAGGATGACGCGTGGGCCGCATTTACTCCTGGACAGGTGGCTCTAACCTCATTGCTGCCGCGCTGGATTACTCCGGCGCTGACGCAGGCGGTGGAGAATGCGGGCTACGACTTCGACTACATTGACGCTGCAGCCATCACGGCGCGCGGCATCCACTATCCACTGTTGATTCTGCCGAACGTGGATCGGATGTCACCGGCGACCCTTGCCGAGATTGTGCAATATGAACGGAATGGAGGAAAAGTAATCGCGCTGGGAAGAATCCCGCAGCATGCGCCAGGATGGCTTCATTATCAGCAGATCTCCGCCCAAGTGAGCCAGGAATCCCATGCATTCTTTAACCACGCCGGCCCCAGTGTGCGGACGGTCCTTCAAGTGAGCGCACTGGGCGATGCGCTGCGTCGGATGCTGGCGCCGACCATGACGCTTTCACAGGAGCAAACCGCGGTCGGGTTTGTTCGCCGTAAGCTGCCAGATGCTGATATTTACTTTATTGCTAATACAGGCAATGTTCCCGTGAACACGGTGGCGCATCTGCGCTCGCGGTATACGAGCGGAACGTGGCTGGACCCCATGAGCGGAAAAGCCTACGCCGCGAAAAGTGAGGACGGCGCGTGGCCGTTGTATCTGGCTCCGTATGGATCGGCGGTTCTGGTGCTCCACGCGCGGGATGTCCCAATGCCAGAAGGGCCTGAAAACAATTCGCTGAGCGCATCGGCAGCAACAGAGATCGCCAACCTCAGTGCGGACTGGACAGTCAGCTTCCCAAAGTTGCACCTGCAGGAACCGATGGCAACGCTGGCATCATGGACGGTGAATAGAAGGACGCTGTACTTCTCCGGTGTCGCAGTCTATCGCCGGACGGTCGACATCTCCAGGAATGATTTGACTGGCCGCTCCCTGCTGCTGACCTTTGGCCACGGGGCGCCGATAACTCCGCCTGCATACCATCGCCAGATGGGAACCCGTGCGTGGTTTGATCCACCCATCCACGTGGCCGCCGTGGTTTACGTAAACGGCGAACGTGCGGGGACACTGTGGCACCCGCCGTATGGGCTGAACGTGAGCGGCCTGCTGAGGCCGGGTGCGAACCAGATCGAGGTGCGCGTAGCGAACACCGCGATCAACGAGATGGCCGGGGAGGCACTGCCGGATTACTTTGTCGGCGCCATGGATCTGACACCGGAAGAGCACGTCAGGGTCCAGGCCGTGGTGCAGCAATGGACCGACTCCAGCATTTCCAAAACCGCCAACGCCCCTAGT
>JAKABE010000099.1 GCA_021801945.1 Acidobacteriota bacterium | reverse complement strand
TGGAGCGCATGGATCTCGTAAAACTTGCGCCGTGCATGAGCCCAGCAGGCCACTTCGTAGATGCGGCCTGCCCCATAAAGATGGTGGAAGCCTGCATAAGCGTCGGCCTGCAGTGCGCCGGTGAAATCCTTGAGGTGTTGGCGCGGGTGCTCACCCTTGCGATCCTCCGAGTACGCAAACCAAACGGCCGGTGGTGTCTCATCTCCGGCAGGCCGGTCATCGCGCACATAGGTCCATAATCGTCCGGTTTTAGTCTTGCCGTTGCCCGGCGCCAGCACCGGTACCGGTGTATCGTCGGCGTGCAGCTTCTGTGCAGCCATGACGTGATCGCGCAGCGCGGAAACCAGCGGCGTCAGCAACTCACTGGTTGCGCCTACCCATCCGGCCAGTGTGGAGCGGTCCAGACCGATGCCTTCGCGCGCGAAGATCTCCGCCTGGCGATAGAGCGGCAGGTGGTGACCGTACTTCGACATCAGCACATGGGCCAGAAGCGCCGGTCCAGCGAGTCCACGCTCAATCGGCCGTGAAGGCGCGGGAGCTTCAACCACTTGCTCGCAGCGGTTGCAGGCGAACTTCGGCCGCACGTGGCGGATGACCTTGAAGGTTGCCGGAATGCGCTCCAGCTGTTCGCTGACGTCTTCTCCAAACTGGCGCAGCGCGCCACCGCAATCGGGGCAGCAGTCGTGCTTGGGCAAGTGCATCACGACTTCACGCGGCAGATCTTCCGGCAGAGGCTTGCGCCGCGGGCGTCGAGGCGAGCGGGCGGCAGACTGTATCTGAGGGTTGTTCTCTTCGGCGGTGTCTTCGGCAGCTTCGCTGGTCTCCAACTCTTCAAGCTGAAGTTCCAGCTGTTGGAGTTCGCCGGCGAGCTTCTCGCTCTTGGTCCCGAACAGCATGCGCCGGTACTTCTCGATGACCAACTTCAGATGCTCGATCTGCTGCGCGTTCGATCGCCGCTCTCGGATCAGAAGCGCCTTCAGCGTCTCCTTGTCGAGCGAGTCCAGATCAGCCAGCGCTGCGTCGATCATGCGGCGAGTATGCCATGAAAGGCTGTGGAAACAATCCACAAATATCCGCATGAATACAGGCGATTATTACAAGCCTCTATACGGCGGCCGGCACTTCGAAGGTGCGTTCGGGGCGGCGCCAGTCGATGCCTTCCAGCAGCATCGATAGCTGCGCACGGCTGAGGGAAACCGTTCCACTGTCCGCCTTCGGCCACACGAATCGACCACGCTCCAGGCGCTTGGCAAACAGGCATAGCCCATCCCCATCGAACCAGAGACACTTGATGATGTCGCCGCGCCGCCCTCGAAATACAAAGACGTGGCCCGAATACGGCTGCTCGTTCAGCACCGTCTGCACCTGTGCGCTCAGTCCATGAAAGCCCCGCCGCATGTCCGTCACGCCGGCTGCCAGCCAGATACGTGTCCCCGCCCGGAGCTCGATCACCGACATAGGCTCTCAAGTATGGTGCGGAGCAGTGCGCGATCCGCGCCGCGCTCAACGCTGATCGCTGCGCGTCCAGGGAACTCGATGTGAATCGCACCCGATGGCGATCCCGGGAACAACGGCTCGGGTGCGGCAGGTGCTGCACCCGATGCCAATGTAATCTCCGCATCACCGGCATCTTCTGCTTCGATCATCACCGGGAGCAGCGCCGTCGAATCCGCTGGCAACATCTCGCCGTTCCGGTATGCTCGCCGCCACAGGAACACCTGGTTCGCGTTCACACCTTCCGCTTGCGCCACCCGAGCCACGCTGGCTCCAGGCAACAGCGTCAGCTCCACAATCCGCCGCTTCTCTTCAACCGACCACCGCTTGCGACCCATACGCCAAGCGTCGACTGTCAAGCCGCAATCATGCTAGAGGGGAACTTCGAACGCTTACGCAGATCCGTATTTTGATGGCGAGGCAAATTGATCTTGATTTGATCGTCTGCAATATTGTCACAGGAACCAAGATCTACTCCCGGAAAACAGTTGGGGCGGTACTTCATGAGGCAAGTCTCAATTCGCAAACAAGGAACACTAAGCCTCTGCTATGCGGCGCTATTTTTCTTGGCTTCTTGCTCGGAAGCGGGCGTGGGCAGGTTGTCGCAGCTCTCCGCATGCAGTTTTGCAGCCTCGGCTTCGTGATGAATTGCGTGTTGAGTGTTCCCGTGCGCTAGGTACGCTTCATGCGCAGCTTTTTCGTGCTCCGCCGGCTGGTCGTATTTCACCGCCAATTTGTAATGGTAGGCCGCTCGGTCATGATGATGCGCGGCTTCGTGGTAATGTTCCCAAGTCTTCGACATACGGTTCTCCTTTGTTCGATTCTGGCGAGGTTGCGAGCTTTACCTGGCTTCCGTGAATTAATCCGCGGAAATGTCATAGATATGATCGCCAGCATCGTAGTATCCACTGCATATTCATGAGTTGCTTTCTGGCTTTGACCCAGCTTCGAATTCGGTGGCTTACGCTGGCAGACGAAGGAGCAAACGCTTGCTCATTCGAATGAGCCGGTGACGCCATGAGGCGCTTTAGCGGATCACCTACCCGCCGCTTGCCTTTTCCGGCACGCGCTCATCCATACCCGCCTGCAGCATCGGTGAATCCAAAGACCGCAAAAGCCTCTCCGTCATCACCTGGAAGTGATAGCCCATTACCGCCAAGGTCATTGCCGCGTCGATGCAGTGGCGATACCGCGTCGCCACAGCGGCCAGAAACTTCCAGTAACTCCGGCGCTGCCGGCCGAAGACTCCCTGGCGCATGATCGAGATGACGAAAGCGCGGGCATTGCCGGGGGTCAGCCAGCGTTGCCGGCCTTGCATCCGCTGCGGATGTGTGCGGCTCAGGTAAAGCTTCACGCGCTCATAGTAAGCCTCGCTGGAATAAATCCTCTTCAGTACCGAGCGGTAGCCTTCCACCAGACGGGCAGAGTCCATGCGCGGAAGAAAGTTCAGCCGGTCGCAGGTGTTGTCGCCCCCGCCCGCATCCACAATCCGGCCCTCCTGCCTCAGACGCCGGAAGAGCTGCGTCCCCGGCATCGCCTGCAACAACCCCACCATGGCAATGGGAATCCCGCTCTTCTGAATGAACTCCACCATGCGGTCGAAGATGTCTTCGTGATCGGTGTCGAAGCCGAGGATAAAGCCGCCCATCACCTGCATGCCGTAGCTCTGGATGGTGGCCACACTCTCCAGGAGGCTACGGCGCGTGTTTTGCAGCTTGTTGCTGGCGATCAGCCCCGATTCATCGGGTGTCTCAATACCGAGAAACACCGAGATGAATCCTGCGTCCTTCATCATCTGCATCAGCTCCGGATCGTCGGCTAGGTTCAGAGAGGCCTCGGTTATGAAGTCGAAGTTGGTTCCGTACTGGCTGCGCCACTCGGCCAGCGCCTTCAGCAACTCTTTGGCCCGCGCCTTGTTACCGATGAAGTTGTCGTCCACGATGAACACAGCTTCGCGCCAGCCTGCCACGCGCAACTGGTCCAGCTCGGCTAGCACCTGAGCTACCGCTTTGGTGCGTGGCCGCCGTCCATAGATCGCGATGATGTCGCAGAACTCACAGTTGAAGGGACAACCGCGGGAGTATTGCACCGTCATGGTCGAGTAGCGGCGCATCTTGATCAGGCTCAGGTCGGGCAGCGGGCTGGCTGTCATCTCCGGCCGTTCGGTGGCCTGATAGACGGGCTTCACGGTTCCGCGCTCCAAGTCAAGGGCTAGGCCGGCAATCAGGCTTTCCGCCTCGCCGATCACCACGCAGTCCGCCTTCAACTCGCTCTTCGGCAGGCTGCTCGCAATCGGCCCACCCACCACTGTGCGTAGTCCGCGCGCCTTGCACCGCTCCACAATCCGCACCAGCGACTCGCTCTGGATGTGCATACCACTCAGCAGAACCACGTCGGCCCAGGCCAAGTCGTGGTCACGCAGCCGCTGCACATTCGTGTCCACCAGCCGCTTCTTCCAGCTGCTTGGCAGCAGGGCAGCCACCGTCATCAGCCCCAGCGGAGGCTGTGCGGCCCGCTTGCCCAGAAACTTGAGCGCGTGTTTGAAGCTCCAGAATGTGTCAGGAAATTCCGGGAAGATCAGCAGGGCGTTCATGGGCCACCTCACCCAAAAAACGGGAGCGTGATGCGCGAGCAGGGTAGAGGAGAATCTGACCGGGATCTCCAGGACGGATGTTTGCGCGGCCAAGCTCGGTGCGGCAACTCGCTCCCGCATTCATAATGCCCACCGATAAGCTGGGGTGCTGTATAAAATTGCTCACTGTGCCTGTCAACGGGGCGCCCGCCGCGGCGAGCTGGCCCCTCGACGCACGCCTCAGCACTTATGCTTTTCTGAGCCGGATTGCTCAAAGATTCGCGATTCTCGATCCGCGAACGAAGATGCCGGGACCCGTTCTCCGGTCACGTCAAGCCCAGCAAAGCTGAATGGGAGCGGGCAGAAACTGCCTGCCTTTCTGTTGGCAGCTATTCGCTGAAGGGCACGCCAAACTCGAGGAGAACTTCATGCGGAGGACGGAATTGTGAGCCCAATCGCTTCGGGATCTTTCCCATTTCCTCCCAGATGCGAAGTGCGGTTGCATTCATATAGAGCAGCCGCGCTTGCTCGGAACTATCGCCACGGAGACTGTAGATGCTAATGGTGGTGAGAAGCCGGTCCTGGCCGGATGCGAGCAAGGATGGCCCCATACTCACGGCAGGTGCATTTTGAATGTCCCGAATGTCGTCTACGCTCTGCGCCACAATCTCGTAGTTCCTAGGCTTCGTGCGCCCGGACACAAGGTTGAACAATAGATCGTTCGATGTCCGATTGGAAGCAGGTCGCTGCGGGATCATGCCGGGGCTCGCATTGTAAGAAAGTAATAGCGCCGCCAGCAAAACGTGCAGCGGACCGGTTGCAGAAACAACATAGCGAGCAAGCCATCGAACGAATGCAACTCAGCAGGCTTGAACTTTCTGGAGTTGCAGCGAGGGCAAATTCGCCTTATCCATAACACTCGTGGCAACCAATTCGGCCAGGTCATTGCTTCAATGTTCATTTTCGTTGTTCCTTTCAATGGAAAGAGTGATATGTATCAAAGTTCACTTTCATTGCCTATGCTGGAATGCGCGTCCCGCCATGCAACGAGGCCGCGGATGCTGCCGGTCGCCAGCGCCATACAGGAGTCCGCGGCGCCGTAATAAAGATGAATGGTGTCTCCGTCCGCGCCGATGGTCTATCCGCAAGGAAACACGACACCGCGGAGCGGCGATGATCTGAGAGAGGCACAGTGCCCGCATGATCCAGCCGGATGTTGGTGGCTTGGACATCTCCTTGGGCCCAGATGGGGCTAGCCAGACCGAGTATCGCAACACACGTCATCAGTCTATTCACGCACTTCACCCTCTTTCTGTGCCCGCACGGCTGTGTCGGCTTCACGCACAATTCACGTGTACAGTGCTACTTTCCACCTTATCCGGATGCTTGCAGCCTGTCTGAGCAAGAACGCTCAGACGAACCGCCAGTGTGGATCTTGAGAAGGCCCACGCATGCAACGCGTGTTTTATCAGTAGCATGCGACCTCTTAGCCAGACAAAGGAATAAGGCTCCCATGGCCGCAAGTCTGCCGCAATCCGCACCGCCGGCCGTGAGCGCGTCCTGGCAACGTGAGCAAAATTGACCACCCATGACCCCCCGGAGCACTATACTGAGAACTACACATCGCGGGATTGCCACCCTGCCCACGTTTGGGAGGCTCCCTATGCACGGCAAACCCCTCGTCGCATTGGGGAAGCGGCGAGCGTCCTCAGGCGGTGCGCGCCCACCTCGGGATTCGGCCGCAGACCATCAGTCGATCATTGCTGAGGAGATTGAAGCAGTGCCGGTGGCCGCATTCGATACCCGCTTTCTGCTGTCCAAGCTCGGTTCAGGAAAGTCCAAGCGCGAATATCTGGCCGGGGAACCCGTCTTCTCACAAGGCGACCCGGCCGATGCGGTCTTCTATATCCAGAGCGGCAAGGTAAAACTCAACGTAGTATCGAAGAGAGGCAAAGAGGCCGTAATCGCGCTTCTGCCCGAATCCAGCTTCTTCGGCGAAGGTTGCCTGGCTGGCCAGCCGGTTCGCATGGCGACCGCGAGCACTCTTCAGCACAGCACCATCGTCCGCATCGAGAAGGAGGTCATGGTAGACCTGCTCCATCGGGAGCCGGAATTCGCCCAGCAGTTCCTCACCCACCTGCTCTCGCGCAACATTCGCATGGAAGCGGACCTGGTGGATCACCTGTTCAACTCCAGCGAGAAGCGCTTAGCCCGGCTGCTGCTGCTGACGGCTAACTTCGGCCAGGAATCGAAGCCCATTCCGGTTATCGCCAAGATGAGCCAGGAGACCCTCGCCGAGATGATCGGCACTACCCGCTCCCGCGTGAGCTTTTTCCTCAATCGCTTCCGGGAACTGGGCTTCATCGATTACAACAGCGGCGGCATGCAGGTTCACAGTTCGCTGGTCAGCGTTGTGCTGCATGACTAGAGATAGTTGCTGTTTCAGCCGGCGTCCAGTTGCGAGCGGCTTTGAGACGCATCACCTTGATGTTTTTCGCCAGGTGGAGCAGCGCCAGCAGGCGAATGCCCCAGTAGTTGAAATCCACTTCCCACCAGGCCATTCCATGAGTGGCAGACACGGGATAGGCATGGTGATTGTTGTGCCAGCCCTCGCCGCCGGTGAGCAGAGCCACCCACCAGTTGTTGGTTGAGTCATCGCGGGTATTGAAGCGGCGCGCGCCCCACAGATGGGTTGCCGAGTTGACCAGCCAGGTCACATGGAAGCCAATCGTGATCCGCAGAAACACGCCCCAGACCATCCACGAAAGGCCCAGCTTCCATCCGCCCACGGCTGCGCCGCAGCCCATCAATGCGATGGCGGCGATGGTGATGGGTAGCCAGTGCCAGACCGCGAGCCAGCGGTAGAAGCGGACCTTCGCGATATCGGGCGCATAGCGGGAAAGCACAGTCGTTTCGTTGTGCAGCGCGCCGTGCAGGATCCAGCCCATATGCGACCACCATTTGCCGTCGCGGGGCGAGTGCGGATCCCCGAGCTTATCGGTGTACTGGTGGTGCAGCCGATGCACGGCAACCCAGTAGGTGGGGCTGCCCTGCAACGACATCGTGCCGCAAACCGCCATGACGTATTCCAGCCACTTGGGGGTGGTGAAACCGCGATGCGTGAGTTGGCGGTGATAGCTGATACCAATGCCCACGTTCTGGGCGAGCAGCCACATCGCTAGAAATACGGCGAGCGAGGACCAATGGAAGGTAAACAGCGCCGCCACAGCACCCAAATGAATCGTTGCTATGACAACGAAGAACACCCAGTTGAATTCATGCGATTTGACCTGCACCAACTCGAGTTTTTCAGAGGCGTCGGCGATTTGAGCATTTGCAATAAAGCTTGTCATGGAATTTCCGCCTTCGCCTTGAGATCAATGATTGCGCACACCACACCTGATGGAATTCGCGAGACCACGCCAGACCGCGTACATCCTTCCTATAACTTTAGCAAGTTGTATGCAGGCGGGCTGAGCAAAATTGCTCACTGTGCCGGATTGGGATCCCGATCTGCCTAGCCGGGCCGTGCGCGGGCGGTTCTTAGAGCGCGGATCAAGGGTCTGGACCGCGTCAGCATCTCCTGGTGTGGTTCGCCCCTTCTGAGCTTTATTGAACAGTATCGAAGGCTCTTGTGGCTGTACGCTTGTACGCGTGATCGGGATCATTGGTGTTCCAGGAGACAACTATGGCAGACATCACATTCGGCCCGGTTGCATATGGCCCGCTCGCGTTTCTTAAGATTCTCAATCGGGTCGATACTCAGGCAATCACTCGTGCGTACTTAAATAAGGAAGCCATTTATTCTCAAGGCGAGAAAGCCGACGCATTGTTCTATATCCGGAGCGGCAATGTGAAGCTGACGGCCACGTCGCGGAGTGGAAAGAAAGCCATCCTTGCCATACTCAGCCGCGGCGACTTCTTCGGTGAAGGATGTCTGGTCCGAAAGTCGATGCGGCCCTCAACCGCCATATCGATAGACTCTTCCAGTATCGCTCGGGTCAAGCGGACCAATATTGTCCGCATGATTCATCACGATGCCCCTTTCGCGAAGCTCTTTATCTCTTATCTGATCCTTCGCATTGCCCGAATCCAGGACGAATTTGTGGACCAGATTTTCAGCTCCAGTGAGAAACGGCTGGCCAGAATACTGCTGCTGTTACCGGGATTCGGGGAGCAATCCGAACCGGACCCCATCCTTCTCAAGGTGAGCCAGGAAACACTCGCGGAAATGGTTGGCACAACGCGCTCCAGGGTCAGCTATTTCATGAATCGGTTCCGCGAACGCGGATTCGTCGACTACAACGGCACCTTGCAGGTGCACCCATCGCTGCTCACTTTCTTGACGCACGAGTAGGATTTCACGCCATCTACGAAGACTCGATGGCGCCTGTTTCGATGCTCGAGACGCCGACGGTGCTTGCGCCCATTCCAGCACGGCAAGACAGGTTTGTTGCGATTGCGGCGGTGAGTTCGAGTATTCCTGGGACCGAATGCAGCGCGCGCGAACCAGAACAACTCGGCACGCCTCTCAAGCTCGCGTCGGCGAAAAGCGCGATTGATCTCCCACTCAAGGTGCTTGTCCGGCAGTATCGAAACAGCGACGTCGAGATCGCTTACAACAATCCTGCCTAACGGATATGTTTTGCGCGGGCAAGCTCAAGAACGACGCCCGCGGCTGTTAACCGAACGGTTGTAGG
Organism: Acidobacteriota bacterium; assembly: GCA_021801945.1. Next base: position 569 of record JAKABE010000099.1, on the reverse strand, counting down.
TCCATGTCCCGAAGTTTCGGTGCGCGCTTTCGCCTCTTTGGTCTCCGTAGTCGGCAGCCTGAACCGTCATCGAGAGGCCGATCTTCGTAGGTCGCGATTTGGTGTATAAACGATGGAGAACTCTTCAGATGTCCTCTTTACGGATTGGAAGATGGATCTGTTGGAGGCTCGGGAATTTTGGGAAGTGTTTGTACGCGATTTGTACGCAAACCTGGCACTCATGGAAATCTGTGAGTTTTGGGCTTTCCCGGAATGAGTAAGTTACGTGTTTTCAATGCTCAGCACGAGTGCGACTCCCGCCGCCTCCACCAGTAACTTGTTTATTATCAATAGCTTACAGACGAAAAGCGCAGAATAGGCGAAGAACATTGGCATCCATAAACCTTTTAAAATCAACCAGATGACTCTTTCAAAGTTCGACCCTGAAGAACCCACGTCCGGAAAAACAGTCAAGTTCTTCGTGTCACACGAAAATTTTCATACAATTAGTTCAGAAATGAGAAGGCAGACGGCATCGCGCTTGGAGCGATTGCTCAAGGCTCCCGCAAAGGCACAATCCATTCCCGCAC
>JAKABE010000098.1 GCA_021801945.1 Acidobacteriota bacterium | reverse complement strand
AATCCACCTGCGGCTCAACGGGAATAATGCCTCGCTCGTAACCAAGGGCCAGCAGCTTGCGGATAGCTTCGCGGCCATCCCCGCCATAGTCCAGGGTGCGGTCGTTCACATACATGCTCACAAAGCGGCTGGCCAGCGCCGCGTCCAGGTCGCGGGCAAATTGCATCGCGTATTCAAGCGCCTGCTCGCGATGTTCCAGAGCGTATCGGATCGAGTCGCGCAAGGCTTTGGAGATGATCTTGTGCGCTTCCGCCCCCAACGAGCGGCGGATGGCGTTTCCGCCCAGCGGCAGCACCAGGCCGGTGGTCTCGCGCCACCACATTCCCAGGTCGATCACCTTGTAGAGTCCACTGGAGCTGTAGGTGAGCTGGCCCTCATGGATGATCAGACCGGCGTCGAAGTGCCCGGCCAGGATCTCGGGAATGATCTGGTCAAATGGTACGGAAACGGTTTGGATCGCCGGGTTGAAGATCTTCAGCGCCAGATAGGCGGTGGTCATCGTGCCGGGAACGGCCACACGGATGCGGCCCAGATCCTCCGTCGTGAGCGGGCGGCTGGCGACGACCATTGGGCCGTAGCCCTCGCCCACGCTGCCGCCGCAGCCCATCAGCGCGTAATCCTTCTGTACGTACGGATAAGCGTGGAAACTGATCGCCGTCACGTCGTAGAAAGCCTCGTTCTGTGCGCGGCGGTTCAGCGTTTCAATGTCGGAGAGAGTGTGGGAAAACCGATAGCCGGGCACACGAACCTTGTTCGTGGCCAGCCCGTAAAACATGAAGGCGTCGTCGGAGTCAGGGCTGTGCGCAACAGAAATCTCGGTCACGCCAGGCGCGGAAACAGAGTCAGACGGGGAGGTAACCACTGCAATCAATCATCCTTTCAGCAAACCAACAAATGGAATAACAGCGCCGTCGGCTAAGCCGCTCGGCGGCGTAGCCGCAACCAGCCGGCGGCCACTGCGGCCGCTGAGGCGACCATCAGCGCATCGCCGGGCATGAACGGTAGCACGGCGAGCGCAATGGATGGAAGGGCAGAGAGATGGGTAAAGGCTGCCAGCCAAAGAGCACCGCAAACCAGAATCGCCAGATCGCCCGCAGCCGCGCTCAGCGCCGCCGTCGCAAAGCTGCGCCGGCCACGGCGCCAGAGCCATGAAACCATTGCTGCGGCGGCCGGGTAGCAGAGCAGATAGCCCCCGGTGGGCCCAAAAAGATGCGCCACACCGCCGGACGCCATGGTGCCGGGAGCAAAGACAGGCAGCCCCAGCGCGCCCTCGGCCACGTAGGCGACCAACGTCGCGCCGGCCAGCCGAGGGCTGAACAGCAGGCCCAGAAGAAGCACGGCAAAGGGTTGCAGGGTCAGCGGCACCGGAGTGAAGTACAGGGGCAGCGCTACATGCGCACACATAGCCACCACCGCGCTGCCCGCCAGCACCATCCCGGCCCCCCGCAGCCAGATTGACGGCGCTGCGGCGGAAAACCTCTCGGAGGTTAGCGGTAGAGTGAGATTTTTGCTCATGGTCATCCTTTTGCTTCACTTTGCACGGCGTTTCATCCACCCGGCCTTCAGGGCTCCAGTTCCAGGTCGTTCTCCGGCGCGGCTTCCAGGCGTGTAAGCTCCTCGCGGCGGTGCTTGGCATGGTGGATCAAGATGTGGCGTGTCATCCCCGCGGCTGCCACGAGCAGCGCGACCAGTGAGGCGACAAAGCCAATCATCAACCAGCGCATAGGAGCGAACCAACCAAGAATACCAGAACGCGAGCCTCTTCCCGGAGCAGAAATCACCTCGTAAATACGCATCAGCCGGGGAGACGCTCGATCACCCGAGATTCAAGTCGTTTCCGTTTCTTTCCCCGCTTTTTCGTTCCCGCGCAGGCCGGCTTGCAGCCAATCCAGATATGCTTGGCTGCCCGATTCTACCCGGAGAACCAGAAACTCCGGAGTCTCATAGCTGTGCAACTCGTGCAGCCGTGCCTCCAGAGCAGGCAGCTGGTCCCTGCTCGTCTTCAGCAGTAGCAGAGTCTCAGTGCCCGACTCGATCCGGCCCTCCCAGCGGTAGATGGATTCGACGGCAGGGAGAAACGTGACACAGGCGACCAGCCGCTCCTCCACCAACCTGTGAGCCATGCGCCGGCCCTCTTCCGGATTGGCTGCCGTGGTTAAAACAATCCGCGCTTGCGTGTCGGCTTCAGCCATTGGGAGCCTCCATCCAAGAGCTTCTCTGAATCATTCCTGCTTCGAACGTATTCCCGAATTACCGCCGCGTAACTTGCTCTTACTCACCCCCTCCCGAGCGCCGGAGAAGGTCCGCGCGCTTAAGTGCGAACCTCGACGCCCTCCACGTTTCCGCGCCGCACGTGCCGGGCCAGCGACCACTTCAGATCTTCAATTCCTTCACCCGTCACGGCGGAGATGGCATGAAACTCCAGCTTGCGCCGCCGCACGTAAGCGGCCAGTCTTTTTAGCTTCTCCGGGTTGGCCGCGTCGGTTTTGGTCGCCGCCACAATCATCGGCTTCTCGTCCAATCCGTTGCCGAAGCTGGCCAACTCGTTGTTGATCACCTTGAAGTCCTCCACCGGGTCCGGCCGGCCGGATACATCCGAGACATCCACCAGGTGGACGAGCAGCCGTGTGCGCTCGATGTGGCGCAGAAACTGCATCCCCAATCCAGAGCCGAGATGTGCTCCCTCAATCAGCCCTGGCACATCGGCCACCACGTAGGACTCCTGCTCCGGTTCTTCGCCCACCGTCACCACGCCTAGGTTTGGCTCCAGCGTCGTGAACGGGTAATCCGCAATCTTCGGCCGCGCAGCCGAGATGCGTGAAATCAACGTCGACTTGCCCGCGTTGGGGAAGCCCACCAGCCCCACGTCGGCCAGCAGTTTCAATTCCAGCCGGTAGGCGCGCTCCTCGCCGGGCCTGCCCAGCTCATGTTCGCGCGGAGCTTGGTGGGTGGGCGTGGCAAAGTGCTGGTTGCCCCGTCCGCCGCGGCCGCCCTTGGCGATCACGATGCGCTCGTCCGGCTCCCGGAAATCGTGCACCAGTTCGCCCGTCTCTAAATCGTAGAGCGCCGTGCCCACGGGCACTTGCAGCGTGATGGAGCGGCCGTCCTGGCCGGTGCAGTTCGAACCCATGCCGTGCTCGCCGCGTTGCGCTTTGTGCTCCGGGTTGTAGCGGAAGTGGATGAGCGTATTGTGCCGTTGGCTCGACTCCATCATCACGTCGCCCCCGCGCCCGCCGTCCCCGCCCGAGGGGCCTCCGCGCGGCACAAACTTCTCCCGCCGGAAGGCCATGCATCCGTTGCCGCCGTCGCCTGCCTTGACTCGGATTTTGACTTCGTCGATAAACATGGTTCAGCCCGGCTTCAAGAGCCGTTCCTTCAGTCTATCGAACTACCCAATTCAAGGCTCTCAGCATCTCCAGGCGCAGTTTACGCCTGAAAGCCCGCACTCGCACATGGTTTCCGCGCTCCAACTCCGGGTATCACGCCTTCAATGTGATGCAGATTACTTTTCAATCGCCGAATTGAGGCATAGAATCGCTTCTAACTTCACTCGGATGTGTGGGAGGCGGTCTTCAGCGGCCTGAGCGGGGCCTCGCTGTTGCCGTCTATTTCCGGACCCGTCGCCAAGGCGGCGACGGTACGGCATCGTTTGTGATCTCCCCCAGGATCTGCCGAAAGCAAAGGTTCGTTTGGATGGCAGGGGCAAGGCGAATTGGGGCAACGCGAATCTGCATCGGGCCGCTGATGGGGTCCCTGCTGCTTTTGGCTGCGGCGATGGCAGCCCCAGCCCAATCCCACCACTCTCGCTTTCTCCCGGACCCTTCGAATGACCCAGGTTCCCTCGCTGGCATCCTCACGAATCTGCACTCCATGCCTTTGGCCGGCGTTGTGGTGATCTTGCGGAACGAGTCCACGCGCGCCGAGGTCCGCACGACGACGGCAAAAAACGGGTCGTACCGCTTCACTGGTTTGGAAGCTGGCGAGTATACCCTGGAGGCAGACAGCCCTCAGTTGGGCCGCGGCCGGCTCCAAGGCATTGTCATCTACGCGGGACGCCAATCCCGCGTGCAGGCGGCGATGAGCTTTCGCCCCCCCGCGCCTGTTTCCCCCGTATCTGCTCCGCTCCAAGCGGTCCACAAAGCGGTTCCCGGTCCCGCGTTTGGCCTTCCATCCCCAAACTCCCAGTTAGCCTCCAACTTTCCCCCAACGTCCTCGCGCGCTCGATCCCCGCATACCGTCACCCCACTCCCCACCGCGGCGCTGCCTGCCCAGCCCTTGTCCGCCCTGTCCTTGCCGGCGCAACCCATTCCTGTCGAAGAACCTGCGTTCGCGCTTCACTCGGTTCCGGTCGAGAATGCGGCTGTCTCTCCCCTGCCCATCCAGAGTCTTCCTTTGACTGGCATGCAGAGGCCAGTCTGGACTCCAACAACGGCAGAAACCACGCCGCCAGCCGAGCCAAACCAACGCTCGCCGGCCCTGCCGTCTGCTTCATCTTCGCCAGGCCGCGCCGTCCGGCGCCCGGTTCCTGCCGCCGCGCCGCGGCAACTCGCCGCCCTCCATCCCACAGCCGCTCCTGAGCCCGCTCTTGCCGTTCCGCTCCAGCAAGTTCCTGGTACGGCCGCCGGCGCAGAGGCCAGCCTGGCGGCATCAATCGCGGTCGGTCGCTCCGCATCGTCGGCCATCGTGTATATCCCGTCGCATCGGACCGTCATTGAGGCCGCTGCCCGTCAGCTGAACCCCGTCGCTTCGGCGGTGGTGACAACCGTTGCTGCCGTCCAGTTGCAGGCGCTGCCCGTGAGCAGCCGCCGCTGGGTGGAACTCGCGCTGGACTCGCCCACCGCTGCTGCTGCGCCGGGCTCTTCTCAGGTTGCGCTGCGCGGGGCCGCTCAGGAACAGGCTGAAACGACAATTGATGGCGCCCAGACGCGCCTGGGCTTTGGCGTCGCCGCCGGCTCCCCGTCAAGCTCCCGCGGCCAGGGCCGCTCCGGAGACTATCAAGCGGGCCAGACCTGGAAGGGCGGATCTGGATTCGCCATCGGCGAGTCCGCCATCCACCAGGTGCTGATCGTCCCCGGCAACGTGGCGGCCAACGGCGCCTTTGCCGCCGGCGGGCTCACGGATGTTGAAACAGAGAGCGGCGGCAACCCTCTGCACGGCCACAGCTTCCTCTTTGACCGCCAAAATATCTGGGGCGCGCAAAACCCCTTCACCCAATGGATCCAGAACACCGGTTCCGCCGCGGCGCCCGTGTTCACTTCCAAGGCCTATACTCCCCCCGATCACCAGACGAGCTGGGGCATCGGTCTGGGCAATCGCCTCCTCCACAACAGGCTCTCCTGGTTTGCCTCGCTGGATCACTACCAGCGCAATGATCCAGGGCTGGCCATGGTCAAGCATCCAGTCCAATTCTTCGCCCAGCCCTCCAACGACCAATTACAGTTGCTCAGCGCGCAACTCGCTTTGCCCAGCGCCAATCCCGTCGGCGAAGCCCTGGCGGCTTACTGGCCCATGCTCGAAACCCTGGCCGGCCTGCTCGGCCCGGCCCCGCGCACATCCACGCAGCGCACCGCCTTTGGCCGCATCGACTGGAAGCTCGACGATCGTCATGCCATCACCATCGAAGGCAACAGCGCCAGCCGGAACTCGCCGGGCGGAGGATTTTCACGCGTTTCGGAAGACTTTGGAAACCATAGCTTCGGAGCCAGGCAGGCCAGCAGACAGTGGCTGATGGCCCGCTGGCAGGCGTTCCTCACCCCCAATCTCCTCGCTGTCAGCCAGTTCTCCGGTGGACGCGCCATCTTCACCGCCCGCCCCGGAACACCCTCCCCCTTCGAACAGCAATTCCTCAATGGCAATCCCCAGTTGCCGCAGATCGCCGTGGACTCGCGCTACGGATTCACCATCGGCAATCCCTCCTGGTTCGGCCCGGGTAGCTATCCCGATGAGCATCTCTATCATGCCCAGGAATTGCTCGACTGGGTCCACGGTCCTCTCCTGCTCAAAGCCGGCTTTGAGCTCGATCACAACAGCGACGCCACCAGCCTGCTCCGCAACCGGGCGGGAACCTTTCACTACACCACCGTCGAAAACTTCATCTCCGATGTGCTGGCCTTCCAGAACTTCGGTGCCGACCCTTCAACCGCCCGCAATCCGCATAACTGCGACCCCACAGGCAAGGCTTGGCGCGACTCGGCCGGCCATCTGCGCGGGCTCGGCGCCCTCCCCTGTTACTCGTACTTTTCGCAAGTCATCGGCCCCACCTCCTGGCATCTGAGCACCAACGACTGGGCGGGCTTTGTCAGTACTCAGTGGCAGCCCAGCAAAATCGCGGTGTTCTCCTTCGGCCTGCGCTGGGAGCGCGAGCAGATGCCGCCGCCCATCCCCGCGCTCGCCAATCCCGAACTGCCACTCGCGGGCAAGCTGCCTTCACTGGGCAACAACTGGGGACCGCGCATCGGCCTCGCTCTCGGCCCCTCTCTGGGTCATTGGCCGGTCCTGCGCCTGGGCTATGGCGTCTACTACGCACGCACCCAGAACGCCACTCTGCAAACCGCGCTCACGCAAACCGGCTCCCTCAACGGCGATCTGAGCATTTTCATTCGTCCCACTGACGGCTACACTTCCATCAACGGAACCAGCGCTGCTCCGTTCTTCCCCAACGAACTCCAAGGCCCTCCGGGCAGCGTGGTAAAGCCTGGAGTCGTCGAGTTCGCTCCCCGTTTCCGGAATCCCGAGGTTCACCAAGCCGTGGTATCCGTTGAGGATGTCTTGCCCGGCCGTGTGCGCATCATGGCCTCTGCGCTCCTCAGCCTCGGCCGCCACTTGCCTGTCGCCATCGACACCAATATCGACCCCGCCGTCAATCCTCAGCCCATCCACTACGCGGTCGTGGACAGAACCGGCTCTGGCCCCATTCGCGCCCAGCAGATTACCGTTCCCTTTTACGCCAACTGGCCTTACGTGGACTGCGCGGGTAGCCAGCACGTTGATCCCGTTACCGGAACCTGCGGCCGCCTCAATCCCAACTACCAGCAGATCACCCAGGTGATGAGCCGCGCGAACTCTACCTACGAAGCCGCCATGCTTGAAGTTACCCACTACGGCCGCCGCGGCCTCGGCTTCAACGCTTCCTACACTTACGCTCACGCCATGGACTGGAACCCCAACGAAACCACACTCGTTTCGGGCAGCGATGTTCTGGACCCGGAGAACTTCAACCTCGAATATGGAACCAGCAATCTCGACATACGCCACTCCGTCACTGCCATGCTCATCTACCGGCCGCCCTGGAAGCTGCGCGAGATGGCCGGCCGTGTCGGCAACGGCTGGATGATCTCCGGAATCGGCCATTTCCACAGCGGCATGCCCTACTCCATGCGCGTCTCTGAATCAATTCCCAAACAAATCGACCAAGCCGGTAACCCCATCGTCGGCCTGGGACCGGGAATCAACGGCTCGGGCGGCGATAGCCGGGTCTATTGGCTCGACAACGGGAACGGCATCCATACCATCGGCCGCAATACCTTCCGCTATCCCTACACCTGGACGGCCGACCTGCGCTTGGGCAAAAGCTTCAGCCTCGGTCCCATGCGCCGCTTGCAGTTGCTTGCCGACAGCTTCAACCTCTTCAACCACCAGAACGTCACCTGGCTGGAGTCAAGCGGCTACTCGCTTGAATCTGGCAACCTAAGCTCCTTCCCCGCGCTTTGCTACCTCACCGTCAACGTCACCACCGGCGGCGCTGCCTGCGGAACTTCCACCCTGCCGCCCGGCTCTCCGCCCCCCATCGCAGCCTTCGGCAAGCCGCTCAGCATCAACGGCCTCAACTTCTTCCGCGAGCGCCAAATCGAACTGGGCCTGCGCATGACGTTTTAGTCAGATCGGTAAGATAGCCTCGGCACCCTGCCCCTAAGTAAGGTTCAAAAAGAGCGTCCGTGGGAAATCGGAAATTCCTCTTGCCGCACAATGACTCCTGTTGCCCCGTTCAACGGCGGAGGCCCTCCGCGCTTATTCGCAGCGAAAGTTCTTGGCGTCTTGCGTATTCCCGCGTCCCATGTACTGGGCGTGCTTGGGATAAGCGCACAGCGGCCGGCTCCGGCCGGGGAACGCGCGCCCCGTGGCAATCACCGACTCCGGCGCAACCCCCTCCTGAACCCAGTTCACCACCGCCGAGAGCATGTCGAAGTGGTCCAGTGACGGTCCGCCTCCGCAATGCGACATCCCCGGCACCAGAAACAGCCGGCTCCATGTCTCTACCACTTGCGCCCCGCCATTCGCCACTTCCAGCGACTTGTAGTAGTCCAGCGTGTCCAGAGGCGAAAACCACGGATCGCTGTCGCCATGAAAGAAGATGAGCTTGCCGCCGTTGCCCGAGAACGTAGAGAGATTCGTCGCTGCCGGGTCCACCAGCGGAGCGGAGGCGTGCAGCGCCGCCTTATAAACGTCCATCTTCGTGGCTGTGGTATAGGGGCCAAAGATGCCCCTTTCGCCCATATTCAGCAGACCCGGCAGCGGACTCTTCGCGGTGATGCCGGTGTCATACAGAAATCCCGGATACACCTGCGTTCCATATGTGTCCTTGGGGCCGGCAAACGCCTTCTTGATGGCCGCAACTGTCTTGGGTGCGATGCAGCCCGTGCTCTGCCCCGGCTTGCAGGAAAGAACTGCGGGATCGAAATGGCAACCGAGGGGATCGAAGATCATCCCGTCGGCCACGCCGTCCAGCGCGTCGCACTTGTTCAGCAGTGCATCGATGAAGAGCTTGCGCTGGGCGTCGGTGAGGAGCTTCGCGATCTCCGGCTTTCCCGAAGCGTCTTTCGGCGCGGCCTGATTGTAGGCTACCGGTATCCATTGCGAAATGGCCAGATTGGAAAGCCCGGTTCGCATGGCGGGATCGCCAACCACGATGCCATTGAATGCCGTGGGGTAACGCTGCGAAAGGATCATGCCTTCGCGGCCGCCGGTCGAGCAGCCCACAAAGTAGGAGTAACGGGCGGGCTTTGCGTAGTAAGTCGCGATGATCTCCTTGGCCACCCTTGCCACCTCGGCGTTGGCCTTGTATGCGAAGTCGAGATAGGCCTCTTGGTCGCTCCTGAACGAGAAATCGAAGACGCCATGTTTCGACGTATGCCCGCTGTCGTCGCTGGCCACCGCAAATCCACGATCCAGTGCGGGTTTGTCGCCCGCGTACGATGCGCCTACGGGATAGTTGATCACCCCATCGCCGCCGCATCCCCCCTGCATCATGAAGTCCCCGTTCCAGGCGCCTTTTTCAGGCAGCGCCAGCGCGAATCCAATCCCGTATTCCACCCCACCGACTCCCCTGCGGCGATCGATGACGCCCTCCACGC
>JAKABE010000097.1 GCA_021801945.1 Acidobacteriota bacterium | reverse complement strand
CTTGAGACGCCGAGCTTTAGATTCTTGGATCAAAATTCGTAAAGAAGAATACTTCAACAAACGCGCAGTAACATCATGCGGCTCTTAACAGGTCAACGATGTTCTCGATGGCCTTGTCGGCTTTGTGGTATGCGGCTTCCAGTTTGCTGTTTGGTTTGCTTGCCGGGTCGGGCCTGTGATGGAATCGGCTGTTGGCGAGTGGGCCGCACAGCCGCTTGTGGAAGAACAGGAAGAGCAGCGCGACGTCAACGCCCTTGGCCGTCAAGCGGTAGGCGTAGCGGCGGCCATCGCGCTCCAGCAGGCCGTGCCCTTTGATCTTACGCAGATCATAGCGAAGCTGGTTGAGCCCATAATTGTTCGCGGAGAGCTGGAAGGTGGTGAGGACGGCTTCGTGGATCTGTTTGGCCGTCCAGCCGCCGACGGTATTGCCACCATGCAGAAGGACTTCCAGAAGGCGAATCACCCGGGTGTCCTGGATTTTGATTCCTGGAACGCGGACTGTGCCGATGGTGACGGGCAAGGCAATTCTCTGGAGCAGTGGAAAGTCCACATGGACATTTAGAGACTGTGCCTGGAAGCCGGCGAAGCGATCGGTGATGATCTGGAATCTTTTGCGCACGGCGTCCAGATGGTCCAGCCCCTTCTTCAGTCCGAAGTCGTGCAGATTGTTGGAGACCAGTTCGTTGCGCAGATAGCGGCAGAACTTCTCATACTGTTTCAGGAAGGCGTGCTTCCAGTAGGCGCGGAGGACGTGATGCCCATACTCGATCTGATCGATCACCGTGGCGAGCTTCCCCTGTAGCCTCTTGTTCAGCCGGACGCCGAAGATCTCGCTGATGCGGTTGGCCGTCAGGCGCCAGAGTCCGATCTCGCAGCTGCGCTCGAAGATCTTATGGATGGGGAAGCGGCGCTTGAAGATGAAGTTGCGGCAATACTCGATCTGGTTGATGGCGTAGAACCGTGACAGGTTGATCCGGCCGCGCTCCTTCTTTGAGAACTTCGGCCCGACGATCAGTGTCCAGTAATCGAGCTGCTTGCGGATGATCGCGGGACTGAGCCGGTCGGCGGCGGCCTGTAACTGGGCAACATCGTCCACGGCAAGGAAAGCGTTGTCGCTCTTGCGGAAGCCAATCTGCTTGCGCTTCAGTTCCTGCTCCATGAACGAATGGCCGTTGAGCCAGTAGGTGGCGTGGAAGGGAAAGAAGCTGGCCATGCGCACAACGATCGGACCCAGAACCTCATCCCGGATGTAGAAATAGTAGTGCGTGAACCGGCTCTGCTGATGCGCCAGGATGCGATAGTTGGGATCCTCGGTGGGAAACTTCGGAACGCTGATGCGGAAGGTACGTCCCAGTTCCATACTCTTGAAGATGGAGTAGACACCATAGACGTTCCGCTTCTCCATGCGGCGCAGGGCGGGCAGAACGTAGTCTTCTTTGCGGACGCCCTTTTCGGCCCATTCCATCGCAATTCCGTGGTTGCGGGCATAGGCTTCGACCCAGCTTCGGTAATCGTTGGTGCGCTGGCTGAGAACTTCCTTGCTCACCACCGGGATGCCCAGAACCTGGCGGAAGAAGTACACTACCTGCTCGGGCCGGGACAGGCCGCTGAGATAGCCGTTGATGACGATGCGGTCGAAGCAGTGGTAGACGAAGTCCAGCAGATCACTGAACAGCTGAAGGAACAGTTCCATGCCCCGCACTATACTCGACGGAGAGAAATGACTGTGGGCGCCAGAGCCATCAAGCGCGGAAAAGCATCCCAGGTGGTGGACGGCAAGGGCTTCCGCCTCGCCGACGAGATTCGCTACATCCAGGACAAGGCTGCCGACCACGACCTGCGCATGGTCACCCTCGGCCAACTGATCCTGTTCTCCACCGAGACCGGAGACGCATGGCTGCTCGACGTCACCGATCATCTTGCCGCCCGCCTGGCCAGAGATGGTGACCCGGAGCCGATTCATCTGGAGGAAACCGATACCAGTTTCGCCATCGGATGGAAGGGCCAGTATCGTATTGAAGGCCACGCCTTCGTCTACTCCGATCGCGAAACTCGCCGCGTCACCACCATCCTCGGCTATCCCACAAAAAAGATCGCTCAAGCCGGATGACCGGAAAATTTCAAATCTCTTTGGCTAGACTTCTCAGAGCGTACCCCTCATTTCCCCGGTCCCACTGTTTATACGCAAAATCCACTGTCATCGTCCGCCAATATCGGGCCATATCGTTGAGTAGGAAAAGAGGGATCCACCGAACTCCACCATCTTCTACCTGTCTGCTTAATCCGTGATCCTCAGTCAGGTACCGGTGCAGAATGTTTTTCCGCACTCGATCAAACGCTTCTCGGTGTTGCCCGATCGGAGCTGCTTCAAGGAGGAACAATACCCGTCGAGTCGTGTTCGCATTCGTGTCGTCCTCACCCCCGATCATATGCAAGATGGGATGGCTAAAGGTGAGCTTGCCAAATGTCTTCTCCCGGCCGGGAGACTTCCCCAGTCGATCCAGTTTGAGTCGTATGTTGATCAGATCCCGCTGATGTTGAGGATTGGCTTGCCCATCTACAAGGAGAGCCCAGTCCAAATCGCTACCCTCTGTAAACTCTTCCCGGGCCAGAGAACCATACAACACGATTGAGGTATCAGGTGAGGTCTCGCCCGCAAGCGCCTCATTCAGTTCCGCAACCATGCGAAGAGCATTGAGTTTAGCGGCGGAAATTCGTGGCCAACCTGTCCCTAATCTCTCCGCTAGCTCTTCTATAGGTGAGCGAATGGGGTCAAGAATCGCGTGCATGGGCATAGCCTCATTATCTCCCTTGCCCAGAAGGGGCAAAGGGTCAATCCTGACCGTCAGGGTTGTGGGAATCCGGGAGGAAACGAAGAGTTGGAGTCACAAGCCGCCTTGCGTGGTTGAATAGGATTATGACACGAGTGGCGCGGCTGATCCTCGCCCTGATCGTGGGGCTGGCGGTGCTGACGTTTGCGGCGTCGGGGGTGGTAGAGAGCACTGTCCGCCACTGGTCGGAGCTCGACATGCAGGAGCGCGCGCAGTTGGTGCTGCGGAGTGCCCAGCCCGCCCTCGCCGACTCCTGGAACGATCCCGCCCGCCTCACCCAGCAACTGAATGTGCTCGACAGCGACCAGCGGGTGATCGGGGCGGCCGCGTGCGGCCAGGACTACTCGACGCAGGCCATCACCGCCGATTTTCCCCACGCCTTCAGTTGCCTGGACATCGGTCCGCGGGTGCGGGATATGGAAAAGGCCCCCCATCGCGGCGCGGCGCCGACGTGGAGCACGGTGGCCACGCTGCCTGCCGGCCAGGCGCTGGTGAGCGCGATGCCGGTCGTCCAGGGGGGGCAGACGCTGGGCTACGCGATCCTGGTGCACGACCTGAGCTACGTCGACCGGCGCGAGCGCCGGGCGCAGACCTTCCTGCTGGCGATCTTCGGCGTACTGGCGCTGCTGGCCTTTGGCATCCCCATGCTGGTGACGCGGCAGGCGCGCCATGAGTGGAGCCTGGAGCTGCGCGATCTGCTGCGCGGCCGGGGCAAGCAGAGCCGCGAGTTTCAGCCCATCCTCCGGGACATGCGCGAGCTGATCGGGCGCATTGTGAGCGAGCGCGAAGACGACCCCGTCCGCTGGAGCGCCGAACGGCTGAAGCACACGCTGAATCGCGTTCTGCAGGGCGAGAAAATCGTAATCCTGGCCAACCGTGAGCCTTATGTCCACGACCGGCTGAGCGACGGAAGAGTCCAGGTGCGGCATCCGGCCAGCGGACTGGTGACGGCGCTGGAGCCGATCATGCGCGCCTGCTCGGGCGTGTGGGTGGCGCACGGCAGCGGCACCGCCGATCGGGAAACCGTGGACCGGTCCAATCACCTGCGGGTGCCGCCGGGCGAGGAGTCCTATTCGATCCGCCGGGTGTGGCTGTCAGAGGACGAACAGCAAGGCTACTATTACGGCTTTGCCAACGAGGGGCTGTGGCCGCTTTGCCACGTGGCGCACGCGCGCCCGGTCTTCCGCGCCGATGACTGGCGTCACTACAAGGCCGTCAATCAGAAGTTCGCCGACGCGGTCTGCAGCGAGGTGGATTCGAAGGACCCGATTATCCTGGTGCAGGACTATCATTTTGCGCTGGCGCCGGCCATGATCCGCAAGCGGCTGCCGGCGGCGACGGTGCTGACCTTCTGGCACATTCCCTGGCCCAACGACGAGCGCATCGGCATCTGCCCGTGGCGGAACGAGCTGCTGGAAGGCCTGTTGGGCAGCAGCATTGTGGGCTTTCACACGCAACTGCACTGCAATAACTTTCTCAATTCGGTCGACCGATACCTGGAAACGCGCATCGACCGCACCGATAACGCGGTGGTGCGGCAGGGGCGGCGCACGCTGGTGCGGCCCTATCCGATCTCGCTGGAGTGGCCGGTGCGCTGGGTGGAGACGGCGCCCAGCGTGGCGGAATGCCGCGCCCAGGTGTGGCGTGAGCTGGGCCTGCCGAAGGATGCCCTGCTGGGTGTCGGCGTGGACCGCCTGGACTACACCAAGGGCGTGGAAGAGCGGCTGCTGGCGGTGGAACGGCTGCTCGAGCGGCACCCGGAATATCTGGGGCGTTTCTCGTTTGTGCAGCTTGCGGCGCCCAGCCGCGTCAAGATCCCGCGCTACCAGGAGCTGAATGAGGCGGTGGAGCAGCTCGCCGACCGCATCAACCGGCGCTTCGGCGACCGGGAGTACAAGCCCATCCTGCTGCAGCGCAGCCATCACGAGCCGCCGGAGGTGTTCCGCCTCTATCGGGCCGCGGATGTGTGCTACGTGAGCAGCCTGCACGACGGCATGAACCTGGTGGCCAAGGAGTTTGTGGCTGCCCGCACCGACCTGCGCGGAGTGCTGGTGCTGAGCGAGTTCACCGGAGCGGCCCGCGAGTTGACCGAAGCGCTGATTGTGAATCCTTATGACCTGGAGGCGAGCAGCGAGGCCCTGGCCACGGCGCTGACCATGCCGGCCGACGAGCAGCGCGACCGGATGCGCTCCATGCGCTCGCTGATCAGCCAGTTCAACATCTATCGCTGGGCAGGCCACATGCTGGTGGATGCGGCGCGTCTGCGCGACCAGGAGCGGGTGGCCTTCCGCCTTGCGGAGCGCAGCCACTTGGGCGCGGAGGTTTAAGGCGGAGAGCAAACCCTGCTGCGAGAGCCGGAGCGCCGGGAAGGCCGGCAGGCGCGACTGGTTTCGATAGGACGAAAACCGGACGCGCACGCGACTCAAAAGAGCCGTACACTGGATGACCTATCGGGAGGTGGCTTATGACCCCCCTGTTCCGCCTCTTCGTGGCCGCAGGTGTGAGCCTCGCCGCGCTCTTGATCCTCTTGGACGGACTGGCGCGGCAGGACGCGAACCTGCTGGCGCCATTGAACCTGTTGCTCTTCCTGCTGGCCATTGCGGTTTATCTGCTCCCCACGATCCTGGCATTTTTTCGCGACTGCGAATCGGCGACCTGGATCGCGGCGCTGAATGTCTTCCTGGGCTGGACCGTTTTCGGCTGGTTTATCGCCATCGGCTGGGCTGCCGAGGGCAAAGTAAAGCCGATGCCGCCGCGGCATCCGCTGCCCAGCCACTGATTCAATCGGGGCCATCGCATGCCAGCCCACCCTTCGCCGGAAAAGAGGCGAAGGGTGGGGCACCCTCAGGCGTGTGGGGGTTGAGATAGTAAAAGCACAGGGTGCGCCACCCGTCCTGGCGCTTTGGCCGGCATACGACGGCGTTATGCAGCTTTGTTCCCGGTTTTGGACGAGCAGGGGCGGCGTCGATTTGCCGCCGCCGAGGCCCGCACCTGCGGCTTTGGCGGCGGCAGCGTAGTGGTGCGTATCACCGGCCTGGTCCGCAGCACCATTGCCCGCGGCATCGAAGAGATCGAGCAGAAGCCGGAGGTGGAGACCACACGGGTGCGCAAACCGGGCGGCGGACGCAAGCGCAAGCACATCGCCGAGAACAAGGGCCGGGTAAGTGCAGGCACGGATCACGATACCGCCGGCTTCGCCGTCGAGGCGATCCGACTTCCCGACTCAAACCGTTGCCCAGCCGCATCACGGCCGCGGATGGCTGAGCCGCAGCATCATCACGCCGTGCATGGGCACCGTGAATGAGCTTTCCGGGCTCAGCACGCCGATATCCTTGTGCGCCCATAGATCCCGCGCCGCGGCCGGCCCTGTCCATTCCACATCCCTGAGCCGCAGCGTCATCCGTGTTGCCGTCGTGGTGCGGTTGAAGAGCGCCACCGCCAGCGATCCGTCCTTGAGCGGCTTCGCCCACACCTCGAGCGGCCCTTCTTTCCAGGCGCGCTCGCCCTCCCGCCCCAGCGCGTCCTGATCCACCGCGATCACCTCGCGATTCAGCAGAATGCTTTTCGTCTCCTCCGTCATCGCCGCCACGTCGTTGCCGGCCATCAGCGGAGCGGCCAGCATCGCCCACAAGCTGAAGTGGGTCCTCTGCTCGTCGGCGTTCATGCCGCTGTTGCCCACTTCGAGAAAATCGGGATCGTTCCAATGCCCCGGCCCGGCATATTGCGACAGTCCCGCCTCGCCAAAGCCGTTGATGGCCATGCTGTCGTACTTGTCGCTGATATCCCCGCTCGTCCTCCACATGCTGCCGCCAACCTCAGGGGCCCACGTCCACACCCTGCCCCATCCGTACTGGCACAGACTGAACAGAATCGGCCGTCCCGTCGCCTGCAGGTCCTGGTGCATCTTTTCGTAGGCGGCCTTCATGATGGCGTCGGACTTCTCGACATCCCCGCCCGACTCCTCTTTCATGTTCTCCCTGAAGCTGCACAGGTCGTACTTCAGATAATCCACGCCCCACGAGGCAAACATCTTCGCGTCCTGCGCCTCGTAGCCGAGGCTCGCCGGCGCCCCGGCGCAGCTCTTCGCCCCAGGCCCCGAGTAAATTCCGAACTTCAGCCCCTTCGAGTGGATGTAATCGCCGAGCGCCTTCATGTCCGGGAAACTGCTGTTGGGGTGCAGCACGCCCGAGGCGTCGCGATAGCCCTGCCAGCCGCCATCGATATGCACGTAGACGTATCCCGCATCGCGCATTCCGCTCGCCACCAGCGCATCCGCCTCTTTGCGGATCAGCGCATCGTCGATGTCGTGCTTGAAGTGGTTCCACGTGCTCCACCCCATCGGCGGAGTCGCCGCCATCTCCTGCGTGTGCGCAACCAGGCTCGCGCTCGTTGCGGCAACCGCCAGCACTCCAATGCACAGCAATCTCATCGTTCACCTCTACGCGCCCAGGGCGCTTCAACTGCAGTTTCCTCGGAGGTCCCAGAATACTACTACTGCGACAAATCGTACCGATCAACTGCAGGCCGCGTTGGTCTTGTTTCCGCCGAGAGGCAAGCCTCGATAGAAGCGCGCCAGTGCTGCGATATTGCGATCATTGACGCTCCCTTTATCACTGCCGGCAAAACAGGCCATTGGTTTGGTCAGGTAGTCCTTGACCGGAGGCAGAAGGGAGTTCGCCCTCGGCGTGGCGAACCCATACAGATCAAGATCGTGATTGGCCGGGTCAGAGAGAAACTTCTCCGCATCGTGGCCGAGCCAGCCCACGACATTCTGGATCATTCGCGTCTTCGGGCCAACCATCTGCTCTCCCATGCGGTAGAGCTTCGGATCCGGAGATTCATTCATGGCCCAGTCGACCTCTTTCAACATTCTGGAACCGGTGACGGTAGGATTCGAAAGGTCGTTGCAGGAGAGCCAAATGATGCACCGAGGGTCGACACGATCCCGGGCTTCCTTGATTCGATCCCAGCAACGGTCGATGGCTTTGCGCTCATACACCAGCGTTGATTCGGCGTCGAGCTGCCCGCTCGCGGGAAAGGATTTTCCCGTCAACTGATCGAAGAGCTTTTTCTCCGCGGGCAGCCAGCCCGAGGCGCGAAGCCTGGACTGCGGGTTCCACACCCAGTCGATCATGTAGCCATCCATTCCCGTCTTCTGGATGGCGTCTGCCATCGAGTGGCTCAGGTAGTCCAGGTACGCGTCGGTAAAGGGGATGTGATAGGTGGAAGGCGTGCCATAGCTGAGATCGGGATGGTCCGCGCCCCACTTCGAGTTTGCACCGACACAGAAGTATCCCATAACCAGCATGCCTTGCTTGTGGCCAAGGCGCACCATCTCGGGGAGAAAGTCGTACTTCAAGCCGGGTTCGGGCGGAACAAAGCCGTTCCGATACCACGCGTACCCATTGCAGGAGACGGCGAACGTCTGTATGACATTCGCCCCGAGGTCGTGATACCAGCGGATGTGTTCCTCTGGGTCCGCCTCGGCGTAGTAGCCGGGAGGCGCGAATTCGGATTGTTTGGTAGCCGAATTGAAGAACCAGTTGAAATCGAGATCGAACGCCTTGATTCGCGCAGGGACAGCCGGCGCGTCCGCCGCGTAAGCCGAAAAGGCCCGCAGGTTCGAAATAAAAGGAATACTGGCCGCAGTCGCCAGCTCTTTCAGGAATCTCCGTCGCCGCATCATTGCCCATTCTCCTTGACGATTGCCGGAAACCGCTCCGGTCAGAATTTTCCAAACTTCAGGTATGGCGGGCGGCCCGGGTCCGACCCTGCCAGGAAGATTGGGTGCCCCATTTCCGGGTTTTCGGACCTGGGAGAGCGCGGACCTCAGCCAGCCTTTTCCCGGTAGCGCAAATGCTCCGGCAACCGGTTTCCACGCCGTGCGGCCGTCCATTGCGACTCGATCTCGAAAGCGATCTCCGCGCCTTCTGCGTAGTGCCGAAAGCTCGACCACCGCCAGTCTTCCGGTTTCGCGACCCGGCCGCGCACAACCGGATTGCGGTGGATGTACCGGAGTTTCTCGATACGCTTCTCCTCGCTGCGCCGGTTGAAATCGTAGTACCGTGCCTGCCAGAAAGGACGGTCGCGGCTCTGAACCGAAACCGACAGCTTAAGCGCCTGAATTGCATTAGCTTAAGCGCCTGAATTGCATTCGAGAGGAGCGCCTGACCCGGCTCGCTCACCAGGAGATGAACGTGCTCCGGCATCGCCACGTAGCCACCGACAACGAACAGATAACGCTTTCGCATCGCTTCAAGCGACCGCTCCAACAGGCTCCGCGCCGCCGCGGCGCCAAGGTAAGGTTGACGTCGATAACAACTGAAAGTGACGAAGTGGAAACATCCGGCTTGCTGATCACGGACCAGTCCCTTCGGCATGCCGATATCCTATATCCGATATCCGAGAAGTTTGTTTGGAAAATCGAAGGACGCCCCGGCGAGGTCTGTGGTTTCCCATGTCTCAAAAGCGAGACATGGGGCACCCATTCATCTCAGGCGGGTCAGACCTGGGCCACCCCGAATCCGATAGACCCCCGCGAATGCACCCGCAAAATCTACCTAAATCTCGCG
>JAKABE010000001.1 GCA_021801945.1 Acidobacteriota bacterium | reverse complement strand
CCTTGGTGGCGCTCGAAAAGTCTGGCCAGTTGCTGGATCGCGTGATGCAGGTCTTCAACTGCGTCACGGGCGCCAACACCGACCCCACGCTCCAAAAGGTTCAGCAATATGAAGCCCCTCGACTGGCCGCGCTGCAAGACGCTATGTTTCTCAACCCCAAGCTCTTTGCGCGCGTGAAGGCGGTGTACCAGAAGCGCGCCACGCTGCACCTCGATCCGGAGTCGCTGCGGTTGGTCGATTACTACTACAAGCTTTTCGTACACAACGGCGCCAACCTCTCCGCCGCCGATAAGGCTAAACTCAAGAAGATCAACGAAGAAGATGCGGCGCTCGAAAACACGTTCATGACCAAGTTGCTGGCCGCGACCAATACCGCCGCTTACTCCACCCCTGATCGGTCCGCGCTGGCCGGGCTGAGTCCCGCACAGATGGCGGAAGCCGCGCTTGCCGCACGCGTGCGCAAACAGCAGGGTTGGGTGCTGCCGCTTCAGAACACCACCCAGCAGCCGGATTTGGCCAACCTGACCGACCGCAGCACTCGTTATGCTCTCTATGAGGACTCCTGGAACCGCGCCGAGCGCGAGGGGCCTAACGACACCCGCGCCACCATCTCGCGACTGGCATGGCTCCGCGCGCAGAAAGCCGCGTTGCTCGGCTATCCCAACTATTCGGCTTGGGACTTGACCGACCAGATGGCCAAGAATCCCACCAAGGTTACACACTTCCTCGATCAACTGGTTCCACCGGCCACGGCCAAGGCCGCCAGCGAAGCCAAGGAAATCCAGGCCATCATCGACAAGCAGCACGGTGGATTCACCCTTCAGCCCTGGGACTGGGAGTTCTACGCAGAGCAGGTGCGCAAGGCAAAGTACAACTTGGACACAAATCAGATCAGACCCTACTTCGAGCTGAACAATGTCCTCGAGAAAGGCGTTTTTTACGCTGCCCATGAGCTCTATGGCCTCACGTTCAAGGAGCTTCACAACATCCCGGTGTGGCAGCCCGACGTGCGCGTCTTTGAGGTCTACGACGCTGACGGTAAGCCGCTGGCCCTCTTCTACTGCGACTACTTCAAACGCGACAACAAGAACGGCGGCGCCTGGATGGACAACCTCGTCACCCAGTCCAAGCTCCTCGGTAATCTGCCGGTGGTCTACAACGTCGCCAACTTCCAAAAACCTGCGCCCGGCCAGCCCGCGCTGCTCACCTTCGACGACGTAACCACCATGTTTCACGAGTTTGGCCACGCTCTGAACGGCATGTTTGCTGATACCGAGTATCCGAGCCTTTCGGGGACGCAAACGCCGCGCGACTTCGTCGAATTCCCTTCCCAGTTTAACGAGCATTGGGCTCTGTATCCCCAAGTCCTGAAGCACTACGCTCTGAATTACAAGTCCGGCCAGCCCATGCCTGCCGCTCTGGTGACTCGCCTTGAAAGATCCGAGACCTTCGATCAGGGCTACATGCTAACTGAGCTGCTGGCCGCAGCCGAGCTCGATATGCAATGGCACACGCTACCTGCGAGCGCTCCACCGCAGAATCCCGATACCTTCCAGACCGAGGCGCTCCGCCGCACCCACCTGCTCATCCGCTACGTGCCACCGCGCTACCGGTCCAGCTACTTTCTGCACATCTGGAACGAGGGCTATCAATCTGGCTACTACGCTTACCTCTGGACCGAGATGCTCGACGACAACGCCTTCGAGTGGTTCCAGGACCACGGCGGCATGACCCGCGCCAACGGCGACCGCTTCCGGCGCATGATTCTTTCCCGCGGCAACACGGAGAACCTGGAGAAGATGTATGAGACGTGGCTCGGCGCGAAACCCAGCATTGGACCTATGCTCAAGTTCCGCGGCCTAACGGCTGCAGGCGGCTCAAAATAGCCGCCACGTCCCCCGCCGGACGTGCGGCAAGCGCCTCACTATAATCCATAGCTATGACCGAGCCGGCTGCTTTGCGCAAGATTGAGCAACTACGGGACGAAATCCGCCGTCACGAGCACCTTTACTACGTTCTCGATGCGCCCGAAATCTCTGACGCCGAGTTCGACGCCCTGATGAACGAGCTCAAGCGCCTCGAAGCTGCCCATCCCGATCTGGTGACGTCCGACTCACCCACCCAGCGCGTGGGCGGCAAGCCTGCCGAGGGCTTCCGCAAAGTGCGCCACTCGCGCCCCATGCTCTCGCTCGATAACGCTTACTCCGCCGAAGAGCTGGCCGACTGGGACCGCCGCGTGCGCGAACTGGCCGGCGATCTCTCAGTCGCCTACACGGCCGAGCTCAAGCTCGACGGCCTCAGCGTCGCCCTCCATTACGCGCCCGGCCCTGATGGCGGCGCGCGCCTCGCCACAGGAATCACCCGCGGCGACGGCCAGACCGGCGAAGACGTCACCTCCAACATCCGCACTATCCGGAGTGTGCCGCTGAGCATTCCCCCAAAACTACTCCAAAAGATCCACGCCCCGAAGGGGTTCGAGGTTCGCGGCGAGGCGATCCTTCCGCTGGCCGCGTTTCAAGCGGCCAACGAGGAACGCGAGGCGCAGGGTTTGGAGCCTGCAGTGAACCCGCGCAACTTTGCCGCGGGAACTTTGCGCACGCTGGAGCCTTCCATCGTAGCCTCACGCAAGTTGGCTTTCTTCGCCTACTTCCTTCTCGTCGAGGGCGAGTACTTTGCCGCCGGACAAACGGCGACCCTGGACGCTCTCTCGGCGGTCGGCTTTCGCGTGAATCCGCACCGCGGGCGCGTGCATTCGATGGACGAGATGCTGAAGTTCATCGAGGAGGCCGAAGCCGGGCGCGAGAAGCTAGACTACGAGATCGACGGTGTGGTGTTCAAGGTGGACGCTCACGCTACTCAGCAGCGGCTTGGATACACCGGCCGCGCCCCGCGTTGGGCAATCGCCTACAAGTTCACGGCCAAATCGGGCGTCACACAGGTCAATGATATTAAAGTGCAGGTCGGACGCACCGGCAAGCTGACGCCTGTGGCCGAACTCGCGCCGGTCTTCATCGGCGGCACTACAGTCAGCCGCGCTACACTCCACAACACGGACTTTATTGAGCGCCTCGGCTTGCGGCTCGGTGATTGGGTCAAGGTCGAGCGCGGCGGCGACGTGATTCCCAAGGTGGTCGAGGTGATCGAGGACTCCGAACACCCGCGCGGGAACCGTGGGTTCTCTTTCCCCTTGGACTGTCCTGAGTGCCACAGCCGGCTCGTCCGCGCCGAAGGCGAGGTGGACTGGCGCTGCGTCAACGCCGACTGCCCCGCCAAGCTCCGCGAGAGCCTCCTACACTTCGGCCGACGAGAAGTGATGAACATTGAGGGGTTAGGCGAAGCAGTGGTGCAACAGTTGCTCGACCACAACCTGGTCAAGAGTGTCGTCGACCTCTATTCGCTCACGGAAAAACAACTCGTCGGCCTGGAACGGTTCGCGGAGAAGTCGGCGCGCACGTTGCTGCACGAGATTGAGAGCTCGAAGCAGGCAGGCTTGGCCCGCGTCCTCATGGGTTTGAGTATTCGCTTCGTCGGTGAGCGCACCGCTGAGTTGCTGGCCCAGGAGTTCGGCTCCATCGATGCGCTCATGGCAGCCAAGGCCGAAGAGTTGGAGCACGTCGAAGAGGTCGGCCCGCGCATTTCAGCAGCGATTCTCGAATTCTTCGCGCAGCCCGCCAATCACGCGCTGGTCGAAAGCCTAAAACACGCCGGCGTAGATATGACAGCCGAGAAGAAGCAGCGTACAGCACAACTCGCGGGACTAACCTTCGTCCTCACCGGCACGCTACCCACAATGACGCGCGATGAGGCTAAGCAGAGGATCGAAGCCGCCGGAGGTAAAACGGCAGGTTCCGTGAGCAAGAAAACCAGCTACGTTGTAGCCGGCGAAGAGGCTGGCTCCAAGCTTGACAAGGCCCTGGAACTGAAGATTCCCGTTCTCGACGAGCTCGGGCTGATGGCGCTGCTTGAGGGCGCGTCCGGCAACAAGCACGCAAGGTAGTGGAACGTACGTTTCTGCGGATCTACCCTTGCCATAAGGAGATTTCTAAAAGTGGACTTTGTGGCGATCGACGTCGAAACCGCGAACTCCGACCCAGGAAGTATCTGCCAGATCGGAATCGCATCCTTCCGCGGCGGCGTCTTGGCAGAGACCTGGGAGTCACTGGTCAATCCCCAGGACCACTTCAGCCCCTTCAACATTTCCGTTCACGGAATTGTCGAGGAATCCGTGCAGGACGCGCCAGCCTGGGCGAGAGTCTTCCCGCAGGTTGAGTCGCGTCTCTCCAACGCCATCGTCGTGTCGCACACGCCCTTTGACCGTGCAGCGTTAGCCCGCGCCTGCCGCCTTTCCAGACTCGAGCCCTGCGCCTGCACTTGGCTTGACTCCGCGCGTGTGGCCAGGAAAGCATGGCCGCAGTTCGCCCGCTCGGGGTACAACCTGCCCAACCTAGCCATGCATTTTGGAATCGGCTACCATGCGCACGATGCGCTTGAGGACGCCCGTTGCGCTGGACTGATTTTGCTGCGTGCCACCGAGGAAACAGGTCTAAGCCCCCAAGAGTGGTTGGCGCGCTTGCATCCACCTGCCTGATCTATCGGGCTAGGCGGTCGTCCGATGGCGCTCTATGGCGTGGAGTGTGCGCTCGCGTTCCCGCTCCCACGCCTGGACCCGCCGACTCCGCGAGGCGAAGCGCGGCGGCTCATCCTCCCGCGGCGCAATCCCTTCTTCCGGCAGTCTTCCTGGCACGGTCACCAGTCCGGTCTGCGCCCGAAACGCAGGTTGGGGAAGCACCGGCGCCGGTGGCGTCAGCAGCCGCGCCGACGACTGCACCTCTCCAAACGCATCCTCTGTCACCAGATCGGCTCTAGCAACGGACCGCAGGTCCATATCCTGCGGTTTTTCCACCACTTCTTCGGCAGCGGTCCGTTTGGCGCGTACCGCAATCGTCCGCGCCATGAAGTCGTCGACTAGCTTATGCAGGCAGGTTTGCCCGCACAGGTGCTTCGACCCCGGCCGCAGACGGTTGCGCGAGTTCCACCCGCTTACCCGCAACTCTCCGCTCTGTTCATAGGCCACAAACCAGTGGTTCGTCTGCTTCTTCTCCGCTCCACAGATGTCGCACGAAATCGCCTGCCGGATCACCGCGTTGCCCTCGTTGCACACAGCCCTTGTGCATCTTCGCTTCTCTTGTCGCCCATACAACTCTGCAATCGCCTTCCTCTACTTCATCGCACATTCTGTGCGATCGGTGAACCGGTATGAGATGGAAATTTAACTTGTATCAGATCGGAACAAAAATCATTCCCGTTGTTCTGATTCGGGACAGCCCGTTGCGCACCACGAGCCAATCCCCAAAAAGCAGAAGGAGCGCAACCTTTCTGCGCTCCCTCCTCAACCACGCAACCACTCCAGCACCGGCACCGCTGGACCGCCGGACTCAATTCGCGCCTTCAGCCCGCGGCGCAAAGTAGCCCTTTTGGACGCGCACACGATAACGCCGATCGAAGCAGTAGAGATAAATCGAATGGAACGAACCGTCGTACTTGAAGTCCGCGGGGGTATACGTCAACGCATACTGGCTGCGCAGTTCCATCTCAATACTCGTGAAGCTCTTGGACATATCGTCGACCAGGGAAGGAAAGAACGCCTCCCCGCCGGTATTATCAGCAAGCTCCGTCATCACCTTGTCTCCGGGACCTCGGCTTGGCGTCCAGTTGGTGCTGACGGCGTAAATGATCGTGCCTGCCCGCTCACACTCCTGAATGGCTTCACTCAGGTAAACCCGGCTCTGATTATCATTGCCGTCCGAGATCAGAATAAGCGCCTTGCGCACCGGCTCCTGCCCTCGCGATTCAGGCAGCATCTGGTAGCGGCAGGCTGTGTACACAGCGTCGTACAACGCTGTGCCGCCACCCGGCGCAAGCTCATTGACGCCCGTCTCCAACGCATCGAGGTCGTTCGTCCAGTTGGCGGTCACCCTCGGCGTCACATCAAACCCCATCACGAAGGCGCGATCGCTGCGAGGCTTCAGGATTTGCAGCAGAAATTCGATTGCCGCTTGCTGCTCAAACTTAAAGCGGGAGCGGATCGATGTACTGGTGTCGATGAGCAGGCCCACCCGCAGAGGCAGATTGATCTGCTGGTGAAATGAAGTCACCCTCTGCGGCGCCCGCCGGTCATCCAACAGCGCAAAGTCGCTCAACTTCAAATTTGGGATGTAATGCCCATGCTTGTCGGTAACGGTAAAGATGAGTTCGACCTCATTCACGTTCAGGTGGATGGTGGGCGTATGCACATCGGTCGGCACCTGGCTAAGCTGCGCCGGTGTTTGTACATTCGCCACGGCTTGGGCGGGCTGCGCCTGCGCTTGATCCGTCTTCCGCTTCGCCGCCCTGACAGTCATTGGCACCGCCAGAAGCACAGCACAGATCACCAACCACCCCCAGCAGCTGGCCCGCTGGGTGGAAAACTGATTCCTCATATCTCCCTCATTTTACCGGCTGCATCCGTTCTATCGCATCTATAGCCGCACTTCCAAGCCGGACCGTTCAGCTGCGGCTTTCGACCCGAGTCTCCTCGATCCGGCCGAGGAATTGTACCAGTTCCTTCGGCAGTGGCGCCTCGAACTCCAGCCGTTTGCCTGTACTGGGCTGCACAAACTCGAGTCGGGCCGCGTGGAGAAAATTTCGTCCCAACTTCAGTTTTTCCGGCTCAGCCTTATGCCGCGCTGCCCTCGATGACTTGGTTTGCATCTCGACCCGGTCCGTCAGTGCCCCCGCACCTCCATACAGCGTATCGCCCACTACCGGATGGCCGATCGACGCCATATGCACGCGGATCTGGTGCGTGCGGCCGGTTTCGATACGCACCTGTACCAAGGTGAACCTGCCATACCGCGATGCGATGCGCCGGGCCACCTCGTAGTGTGAGACGGCGCTGCGAGCATTTTCGGCCGGCCGCGTGGTCATGCGTCTCCGCCGCATCCGATCCCGGCTCACCGCAGCACTGATAGTTCCTCTCTCACGCTCGATAGCGCCCTCTACCAGCGCGATATAGGTTTTCCCGATGCGCCGGCTCGCAAACATCTTGCTGAGTGCCGCGTGTGCGCGGTCGTTCTTGGCCACCACAATCAATCCGCTCGTATCTTTGTCCAGGCGGTGCACGATCCCGGGCCGCAGATCGCCACCCGCCGAGGAAAGATTCTTGAAATGGTAGAGTAGCGCGTTCACCAGCGTTCCCCGACTGCGCGCATTCTCATTTTTCCCAGATCCGGCATGGACCATCATCCCCGCCGGCTTGTTCACCACCGCCAGATCATCGTCCTCATAGAGCACTTCCAGCGGAATTGCTTCAGGCGTCGCCTTGAGTGGCACCGGATGCGGCTCGCCGGTCACGGTAATTCGCTCGCCGCCACGCAACCTCATTGAAGCCTTCGCCACCTCTCCGTCAGCCAGGACGCCGCCCTGCTGCATCAGCAATTGCACACGCGCGCGGGATACGCCTTCGAGTTGTTCGGTCAAGAACCGGTCCAGACGCTGCCCCCGGGCCTCTGCCGGCACGTCAATCGTCCTTACCTCATCCATATCCCGCCTCTCCGCTGCTACTTATGGCTCTTTTGCGCACGAGAAGTACGAATGCTCCGGCAAGCACCAGCACCACTGCTACAATCTGTGGCCCGTTCAGCGCACCGCCGAGCAGCCTACCGCGACCCACCGGATCGCGCCACAACTCGGTCAGATAGATCGTTGTGCCGATGCCCATAAAACACACGCCGGCCGCGTCCCCTTGCCGGTGCCGGAACGGCAGCCACACAAATAAGCCGACAGCCAGTAACAGAAAGCAAAGCGCCGCATAGGCCTGAACCGGGTATAAAGGAATGCCCAGCGGGGTCCCGCTCCAGCGCGCGGCCAGCCGACTGCTGTAGGTCACCGTCCAGCTCACTCCTGGCCTGGCCGCGATTCCGTAGCCCGACCCAGCCAGCAACGCACCTAGTTGCTCGAAGGCCATTCCCAGCGCCAGCGGTGCAGCCAGAGCGTCTGCCGTCGGCCACAGCGGCAATCTCTGCCAAAGCCCGTACCACGCCGCGCACCCCACACCAATCAGTGCTCCGGCCGCGTCCAGAAGCGGATGCTGAACCATGGCCAGTCCCAACATCCATAAAGAATGGCTACCCTGGTTTCTCCAGCCCGCAACTACCAGCAGCAACCGTTGACTCACGACCGCTGCAAACAGCCCTACCACACAGAGGTTCCACACTTGCCCCACGTTCACACCTGTGATGCGCGCTGTGAGTTGGGTTAAGAATAACCCCAGCAAGACGCCCAAGGCCGCCACCGCGCCATAGGCCGGGATGAGAACGCTGCCGACGTGAAAGAGAACAGGATGCACCTGAGCCAGAATACGGCATTTCCGCGCGACGTGAATCCGCTCAGGATTCGTAAGGAGAAGTAGAATCCGGCCCACGGGGCCGTGAGCAATGTGCTGGTGAACCCGTCCTAAGACGGTGGAGCTCTCCGCGGTTCGTTAGGCATTCCGGACTGGCGGACACGGCACACAGAACCGATTGTCGAGTTGAGCCCCTGTTCGCTGAATGTAGGTTCAACCAGCTTTGACTACCCACCTGCTTTGCAGGCCGGTTTCTAATGCGGATAGTATGGGCAGCGCCCATAAATTGCAAGTCTTGCACGCCAGGGTCGAGTTGTGCTACCGTTTTGCGTTGCCGCTTTCGGGACCGCTTCTCCCGGAATGGCCAAATCTTACGATCCCGTCTTGCGCCCGTCCTACAGCACCTCGTCCAACAGCACCCGCAGACTGGCCGCGCGCGCATGGCCCAGTTGCGGGTCAGCCGAGGCAGCCTGCGACAGCTCATCGGCCAGGTTCAGGGCCGCCAGCACGGCCACGCGCAGTGAGTCCACAGTCCGTCCCTGCGCCGCCACCGCCCGCATCCTCGCGTCCACGCGCGCCGCCAACACGCGGATGTGCTCCGCGTTCTGCCCCGAAAGGTGATAGACCTGATCGTAGATCTCAACCGTAACGTATTCGCCCGCATTGCCCTGTTGTTCACCAGCCATGTCCGACCTCAAATTTCGAGCGCGTCGAATTGCGCGAGGAGTTTATCCACACGCTTCCTCACCTGCTCACGCTCGGTTTTCAGTTCGCCCAAATTCCTTTGCAGTTGCTCCACCTGCAACGCCTGCTCCCGCAGTTGTGCCTCGGCCTGCGCGGCGTGCGCCTCGGCTGCGACACGGGCCTGCCGTTCCTGCTTGACCAGGTTCACGGCGCGCAGGACTCGCTCTTCGAGCGCTGCGAAATCGTCCGCGCTCACCGCCAAAGCGGCTGACTCTGGTTCCACTTCCTGCTGCGCCTGCACGTCCCCTTCAGACTCCCAAAATGATTCCGACATTGCATCGCCTCCCCGCCAACACACTGTTTGCGCGCCAGTATAGCGCCAATCTCGGCAGCTTTTCCGCCTACGAGCGCAGGCGCGCGCCTACCTTGCCAACAGCCTCCACCACGCAAGCATGGAAAGCCTGCAGCTCTTCCTCGCGCAGGGTGCGGTCCGACGCCTGAAACGTGGTCCTGAGCAGCAATGCGTACTCACCGGAGCCCAGCCGCGTCTCTCGAAACACCTCCCGCACCTGCCATTCCACTAACTCGGGAATCCTCAATCCCGCCATGGCGCGATCGATGGTCTCCCACCCGACGCTCTCGTCCAGCACCAGCGAAAAATCGCGTCGCACCGGTTGAAAGCGCGAAATCTCCCGCGCAGACTGCTGCCGCAGCGGCAGTCTATATAGCCGATCCAGAAACAGTTCGCCGAGCAGCACGCGTTCCTTCAGCTTACGCGCCGCAGCTAAGCGCGGGTGCACCTCGCCGAACCAACCCAGGGTTACGCCCTCGGCTGCAACCCGAGCCGCGCGGTACGGGTGCAGCCATTCAGGCATCAGGCCTGCTTCAGGCGGAAAGCGGTCGAAGTAAACGGTACGTACCTCGAACCGCAACAGCACCTGCTCCACTGCTCCCTTTAAATCGTAGAAGTCGATTGCCCGCCCCGCGTGCAGCGCACTCTCATCAGGGAAATTGCCCACCGCACCGAATGCCAGCGACGGCCGCTCATCCACCTTCTCCGTCGTACCGCTAAACACCGTACCTAGCTCGAACAGCCGCACATCGTTTACATCGCGGTTCAGATTGCCCGCGATCATGGCGAGCATCCCCGGCGCCAGCGAGGGCCGCAGCACGCCGGCCTCCTCGCTCAACGGATTACCGAGCCGAACCACCTGTCCCGGCTGAGCTGCCGTGGACGCGCCCTCGGCCGCAGAACAAAATGTGCTCGAAATCGCCTCGTGGAATCCCGCGCCCCGCAGCACGCCGCGTACTGAGGCTTCCTTCTCCGCCCAAGGCAGCGCCGTCACGCCCTCGCCAAATGCCGGCAGCGTGTTCGCGAACCGGTTGTAGCCGTAGACCCGTGCGATCTCCTCGATCAAGTCGATCTCCCGCTCCAGATCCAGCCGCCAACTAGGCAGCGTAACCAGCCACGAAACTTCTTCAAAAGCCAGCCTCGCCGCAGCTAGCGCAGATAACTGACCCGCTGACTGGTCCGCTGCGGCGGACTGACTCGCCAATCCGCATCCCAGCGCCGTTAGCACGCCCTCGACTGTCGCGGCGGTAATTCCCTCTTCGTTAACCGTCGCACCCAAAATCCGCCGTACCTCGCTGAGTTTCAGCAAAACCGGACGGCGCCGCGCAGTGCGCTCCTCCATCGCCGTGACCCGCACATCCACAAACTCGCCATCGATCCATCCACCGTTGGCGAGCAAAATCGCGCTCACCAGTGCCGATGCCACAGAAGCCGCATTAAAATCCGCGCCCCGTTCGAATCTGTGGCTGGCGTCGGTGTGCAGCCCGTGCCGCCGCGCCGTCTGGCGCACCACGGTCGGCTCGAACCACGCCGCCTCGATGAGGACATTCTTGGTTTCGGCGGTGATCATCGAGTCCCAGCCGCCCATCACACCGGCCAACGCCAGCGCCTTCTTGTGATCGGCAACGACCAGGTCCTCGGCGTCGAGCACGCGATCCATTCCGTCCAGAGTCTTCAGCCGCTCGCCCTTACGCGCCCGGCGCACGATAATTCCGCCCTCAATCTTGTCCAGATCGAAGGCATGCGTGGGCTGGCCCATCGCCAGCCAGGCAAAGTTGGTGGCGTCCACGGCGTTGGAGATCATCTTCTGTTCGAGCAGGCCGAAGTAGGTCGCGACCTCCGCCCCTACAAACCAATCCCGTGACTCGTCGATGGTCACATCACGTAGCACCCGCGCCGTAAATCGACCACATGCATCCTCGGCTTCGATCCGCACGGAAAATGGATTGGGCGCCGGCCGTGCGGCTGGCAGCGCAAAGTCGAGCGGCTCGATGTCCAGTCCGTAAATAGCCGCCACCTCGCGCGCCACACCATGGTGGTTCATCGCATCCACGCGGTTGGTGGTGATGTCCATCTCGTAGAACGAGCCGTTGCCCCCGCCGAGCGGATAAATGCCATCGACGGCGATGCCGCGCAGGGTCAGATCTTCGGCAAGCCGATTGTCGTCGACGGTCAATTCCGGAAGGTAGGCGCGGAGCCATTTGGTGAGTATCTTCATCGACTGAGTTTCTCTCTTCGCGGGTGGGTGTCCACCAAGGCAGGCACCCACTCGCGGCTCTGTCTCTAAACAAATTGGGAAAGGAACCGCATATCCCCGGCAAAGAAGCTGCCGATCTCGCTGATGCCGTACTTCATCATGGCGATCCGCTCCACACCCATCCCGAATGCGAATCCCGAAATCTTCTTCGGGTCATAGGCCGGCTGCTTTTGCGCCGCGAAGGCGAACACTGCCGGGTCGACCATCCCGCATCCCAGCAGCTCGATCCATCCCGAGTCCTTGCACTTGCGGCAGCCCTTGCCGGCGCAGAAGATGCAACTAATCTGCACGTCTGCGCTTGGCTCGGTAAACGGGAAAAACGACGGGAAAAAGCGCGTCTTCACCGCCGAGCCAAAGAGCGCCTTCATGGCGTGGTCGAGCGTTCCTTTGAGATCGCTGAAAGTAATGTTCGTATCCACGCATAGGCCCTCCACCTGGTGGAAGATCGGCGAGTGGGTTGCGTCAGCGGCATCGTTCCTGTGCACCTTGCCCGGAATCACGATGCGCACCGGCGGCGGCTGCTGCTCCATGATCCGCATCTGCACCGGCGAGGTGTGCGTGCGCAGGAGCAGCCGGTCGCGTAGCGGCTTGCGCTCCTGCGCGGCGATCACCAGCGTGTCCTGCGTGTCCCGCGCCGGATGGCCTGGAGGGAAGTTCATGCTCTCGAAGTTGTAATAGTCGGTCTCGACCTCCGGCCCCACGCCAATCGAGTAGCCCAGCGCCGCGAACACCGCGACTATCTCGTTCATGGTGCGCGTAATCGGGTGCTCGGCGCCCGCCAGCCGCCGCGTCCCCGGCAGCGTGATGTCGATGGCCTCGGCCTTGAGCAGCGCATCGCTCGGCCCGGTTCCCAGCGCCGCGTCCAGCAGTTGCTCCACCACGGCCTTCAGCGCGTTGAAGCGTACGCCGAGCGCCTTCTTGGCCTCCGCCGGAGCGGCCTTCAGCCAGCGCCCAGAGACCTCGTTGAGCCGCCCCTGTTTGCGCCCCAACCACTCCAGCCGGAACGACTCTACGGCCGCCTCACCGTCCAGCGCGCTCGCAGCCTCGCGCGCCTGCCGCTCCAGTGCGGCAAAGGCCCCATCCAGCGCAGCCTCATCAAATGCCATCAGATTGGGAATCGCTTCATTCTTCATGCTTAAAGAGCAGAATAAACTACCAAGCGAAGCGTCTGCCTCTGGCATCACGGGGGCCAGCCAGAGATGAGCGAAGACGCAAGGGACCGAGGTCTCGCCCGCGATCCAAAGGCACTTCCGGCTTGACTTTAACCATTTGCCCAGCGAAACCAAGCCGATGCTATACTCAGGGTGCGTTCGTCAAGTCCACAGCGATTCGCCTGGGCTGTAGGGCGAGCGATTGTGACATCCGGAGGAGTACCATCGCATTCGATAAACGTTCGGCTAAGTCATTTATCCGCATAAACGAGCGGATTCGCGCGCGCGAAGTTCGCGTCATCGACGAAAACGGCGAGCAACTCGGTATTCTTCCTCCCTACGAGGCAGTGAAGATTGCCCGGGAACGGGCTCTCGACCTAGTAGAGGTTTCGCCGAACGCGGTTCCGCCAGTCTGCCGCATCCAGGATTACGGTCGCTATCTCTACGAAAAGGAAAAGAGCGAACGAGCGGCACGCAAGCGGCAGAAAGTGATCACGATCAAGGAAGTCAAGTTCAGTGTCACTGTAGACGAGCACGATTACCAAACCAAGAAAAACCAGGCTATGCGGTTTCTGGCCGAAGGTGACAAGGTAAAGGCAAGCCTGCGTTTTCGAGGACGCCAGATGACCCATCGCGAATTGGGCTACAATATTATAAATCGGCTCATCCAGGACGTAGGCGACTCCGGAGTGGTGGAGTTCATGCCCCGCATGGAAGGCACTATTCTTCACGCCATTCTGGCCCCAGCCAAGAAGCAAGAGAGCAGCAAGCCCAAGTCGCCCGCCGCGTCAGCAGCTGCTGCGCCACGGCCCTCGGCATAGCGCAGCAGTCCTTCCTGTACCATGTCCGTGTGGTTGAGTAGTGAAGTTTCTGTCGAGCTTGCTTGCGCGTAAAGTTCCACTCGATGGTGGTTCCACCGCAGTTGAGGCGACGGTTCCATGCCCGCACTTCGTGCTGAAGTGTATTCAGATCACCGATTCTGCACTTTCCCAGGCATTGGCGGCTGAGCCAGCTGACTTCGATCTCGGCTTGGTTGAGCCAACTGCCGTGCTTTGGGGATGTAATGGACAGTGAAGCGATCCCACAGCAGACCGACCAACTTGTCGCCATAGCGTTCGGTGAGCGATTTGCGCCCATGCGTGTTCAAGTTGTCCAGAACCAGATGAATCGTTCTGGCCTGCGGATAGCGGGCGACGATCTCCACCAGGTAATCGGCGAACTCGACCGCGCCGCGGTTCGGTGTGGCCTTAGATCACAAATCACTTACTGTCTGCATCATCTTGGCCTCATTGCCAGGCTAGTGATTCCTTTCAATCTGGAGTATGTCCAGGAAAACCCTCATCCTTTTGGACTGCCAGGGCGGACTACTGGTCCGCAACTGTGCTAGACTCCGTGACGTTATGAAAATCCCGACGTGTGTGCTGTCAATTTTGCTGATGTCTGCAGGGCTTGAAGTGGGCTCTGCGCAGACTCAACAGGCAAGTCCTCCACATCTTGAAAAGCGTGGTGCGTCAACCCAGCTCGTCGTGGATGGGAAGCCGTTCCTGATTCTCGGCGGCGAACTGCATAACTCATCCTCGTCGAGCCTCGATTACATGAAACCGATCTGGCCGAAGCTGAAAGAGATGGGACTGAACACAGTGGTGACTCCGCTGAGCTGGGAACTGATCGAGCCAGAGGAGGGCCGGTTCGACTTTTCGCTGGTGGACGGACTGATTGACCAGGCGCGGGCAGCGCACGAGCACATTGTTTTCCTGTGGCTGGCGAGTTGGAAGAACGGCATGTCGAGCTACGCGCCGGCTTGGGTCAAAGAGGATACCAAGCGATTTCCACGCGTGGTGGAGATGGGACGCCAGGTCGAGATTCTGAGCCCGCTCGGCAAGGCGACGGAAGAGGCGGATGCGCACGCGTATTCGGCGCTGATGCGCCACATCAAGGAGGTGGATAGCCGTGAGCATACGGTGCTGATGATGCAGGTGGAGAACGAGGTGGGAGTACTGGGCGCCTCGCGCGACCACTCCGCCGCGGCCAATACCGCGTTTGACAGCAATGTGCCGACGAAGCTGATCGCGTATCTGAAGGCACACCGGACGACGCTCTATCCCACTCTGCGCGAATTGTGGAATGCGAACGGCGACAGAACTTCGGGTACGTGGACAGAGATATTTGGCGATACGCAACGCGCCGATGAAGTCTTCATGGCGTGGGAGTATGCGACCTATATTCAGGCGGTGGCGGCTGCGGGCAAAGCGGAATACGACATACCGATGTACGTAAATACATGGCTGAAAGGCGAAACGACACCGCCCGGACAGTATCCCAGCGGTGGCCCGGAACCGCGCGTCGTAGATGTTTGGAAAGCGGCGGGATCGAGCCTGGACATTTATTCACCTGACTTATATGCCTCCGATTTCATTGCCTGGTGCCGGCGTTATCATCGCGACGGCAATCCGCTGTTTATGCCGGAGACCCGCGGCAGAGCGGCTGGCGCGGCGAATGTGTTCTATGCGCTGGGCGAAGACGCGGGGATCGGGTTTTCGCCTTTCGCGATCGAGTCAGAGGCGAGTCCAACAGATCCGCTGGCGGCGAGTTATCACCTGATCGCGGAGATTAAGCCGCTGTTGCTGGCGCACCAGGTCTCCGGCGATGTCCACGGATTTGTGCTCGACCGCGAGCACTCCACGGTGGATTTCACGATGAACGGCTACACGCTGCACGTAGGGCTGGATAACAGCTTTGACGGACCGGCGAAAGCCGGATTCGGCCTGATTATGGCCATGGGAAAGAACGAATTTCTCGGCGCGGGCGAGGGCTTCCGGGTGACCTTCACGCCCCGGCCGGAAGATGGAATGCAAGCGGGAATCGCCGCGGTGTTTGAGGGCAAGTTTGAGAATGGCGCGTGGGTTGCGGGACGACGGCTGAACGGCGACGAAGACGATCAGGGCAAGGATTGGCGGTTCGATCCGCACGGGGAGAAGATCGAGCGGGTAACGCTGTATCGGTATCCTCTGTGAGTGCGCACCAGCACGAAGTTGTGCTAACCCTTCTTTACCAGGATCGCCACGCTAAAATTCACTTATGCCCGCCGTAGTTTTCTCATCCGAGATGGTATCCAGATACGAGCCGGTGATCGGCCTCGAAGTACATGTGCAACTGCTGACAGGCACCAAGGCTTTTTGCGGTTGCGCCAACCGCTTCGGGGCGGAGCCGAATACCAACGTCTGCCCGGTTTGCCTCGGACTGCCCGGCGCATTGCCCGTGCTCAACGCCAAAGCCGTGGAGGTCGCCACGCTCGCGGCCTTGGCGCTGAACTGCGAGGTGCGCGAACGCTCGATCTTCGCGCGCAAGAATTACTTCTATCCCGACCTGCCCAAGGGCTACCAGATTTCGCAGTACGACCAACCGCTGGCTGAGCGTGGCTGGATCGAAGTGCCCACGGCGCTTGGAGACACCAAGCGGATCGGGATTACGCGGCTGCATATGGAAGAGGATGCGGGCAAGAGCATGCATGAGGGGTTCTGCGATTCCGCCACCCGGACCTATCTCGATCTGAACCGGTGCGGCACGCCGCTGGTCGAGATCGTCAGCGAGCCTGACATCCGCACACCCGACGAGGCCTTCGAATACCTAACGCGGCTCAAGGAGATTCTACTCTATACCGGCGTCTCAGATTGCAACATGGAGGAGGGTTCGCTGCGCTGTGATGCCAATGTCAGTGTCCGTCACAAGGGCACGGAACGATTCGGGACCAAAGCCGAAGTGAAAAACGTGAACAGCTTCAAGTTCATCCGCGCGGCGCTGGCCTACGAGATCGAGCGCCAAGTAGAGGTGGTCGATTCCGGTGGGCGCGTAGCGCAGGAAACGCGGCTCTGGAATGCGGACGACGGGCGCACTTATCCTATGCGCTCCAAGGAGCAGGCGCACGACTACCGGTACTTCCCCGAGCCCGACTTACCGCCGTTGATCGTGACATCTGAGTTCGTAGCCAGGATAAAAGCAAAGCTCCCTGAACTGCCGGAGGCGCGACGCCAGCGCATGATGGTCGAGTACGATCTAGCCCCGCAAGACGCACAGACGCTGACGGCTTCGCGGGAGTTCGCCGATCGCTTTGAGGCGGCGGCCAAGACGGCACGCAATCCGCGCCGGGTGGCCAACGTGCTGTTGAGCGAAGTGGGCGGACGGCTAAAGGCGCTGGGCCTCGAACAGGAGCAGTCGCCGGTATCAATGGAGGGAATCACGCTGGCCGCGGACCTGCTCGACGAAGGCACGATCAGCTCCAAGCAGATGAAACAGCTTTTCGATCTGTGCTTTGACAACAGAGAGGACTTTCGGCCCGTCTATGAACGGGAGAAGCCGCAACAGATAACCGACGCTGCGGCGATCGAGAAGCTGATCGACGAAGCCATCGCCGCCAACCCCAAACAGGTGGAGCAGTATCGTGCCGGCAAGAAGACGATGGCAGGATTTTTCGTCGGGCAGGTGATGCGGGCTTCGAAGGGCCAAGCCAATCCCGCACTGCTCAACGCGCTGGTGACAAAAAAGCTAGAAGAATAAGAGATAAGAGACGGGTAGCGTTCGTAGAGCAGGTCCGGATGGTGAGGACACTCGCCGGCCCGCTGCCCGGCAAATCGTCTCTGGCGGATTATTTTATCTTTAGATCGACGATGAAATTGGTGCGTGTATCCCAGGAGCTGACGATCCTGGTGTCGCTCTTTTCCTTGCCTTTTTGCGCCCACAGGTTGAAGTCATGTGTCATGCTGACCTCAGCGAAGTAGAAGCTGCCATTCGACGGCGTAGTGTAGCTTCGGATAGCCTTGGTTTTCTGGTCCTGGAGGAAAACGGTCGCGTCCGCGACGGCTTTAGAGTCTGCATTTAGCACCGAACCCGAAACAGTGCGCATCCCCATACTCTGTGCGAGGGCATAGGGCGCAATCATCGCACCCCCAAGGCCCTGCGGAACCAAGCCCAACGCTAAGGCGGCAAACACAATCCCCGCCAGCCAACCAGACCTTCGCATCGTCACTCCTCCTCGTCGTCGCCCTCGTATACCCCGTCTTCGTCATCGAAACCGTCTTCAACCCGCACCAACTCGAGCGGATCAACGCCGACGACTTCGAACTCCGATCCGCACTCTTCGCATGTAATCACATCGCCTTCTTCTACATCATCTACTTCGATATCCAGTTCATTCTCACATTCCGGGCAACTGGGCATAGCTGCGTCCTCTCCTTCCTAAATATTTCACATCCCCAAAATCACCGCGCCTTACCCCATCAGACTAGAAAGTCGAAACCAGAATTAACACGCGCTTGACGGGCCCTTTGCCAGCAGCATTCCCTCCAGCGGAATGAAAGAGGCAAGACGTTTCTCCAGGGCGCATTAACTTCAGGTTCGGCTATAGTTTTAGAGACGACCCGGCCTCTGGTCAAGAGCCAGCCGCCGTAGCCCCAAAACCAAAGCGCGGAGAAGCTATCACGAACCTTCCTCGCATCATCGCAACATGCGGGCTAGTGCTGGCGGTGCAACTCTGCTTGCCGCAATCGGATTTTGCATTTCACGCCACCCGCATTTCTACAGCCAAGCCGGAACCGGCCATAGTCGGGGCCATCAAGACCATCGAGGCCGACCGCATAGGACAGACGATCAAGATGCAGGTAAGGTTTCGCACCCGCAACACACTTTCGAGCATGGAAGCGAATCTGCCGCCCAGCCAGGGCATCAACGCGGCGGCGGACCGGATCGCAGAGCAGTTCGAGGAGATCTCCCGGCAGTGCGGAGGCTGCCTGGAGGTACATCGTGACGTATTCTTCGTCAATCCCACTGAGGATGGCCCTTGGGCCGACCGCATTCCCCGGCCCGCGCGGATCACTAATGTCTACGGGATCTTGTGGGGTACCGATCCCATCCAGTCCATGCGCATCTACCTTGTAACCGGACACCATGACTCATGGAACTCGAATCTCCGGACGGCCGGGGCGCGGCGCCGGGCGCGAACGACGACGCCTCGGGCGTCGCTGTATCGCTGGCCTGTGTGCGCGCCTTAAGCAAGCTGCGCTTCCCGGCTACACTGGTGTTTGCGGCCGTAGCCGGCGAGGAAGCAGGGGCTGCTGGGTTCGGCGCACCTTGCCCACCTCGCGCGCGAGCAAGGCTGGCAACTGGAGGCAGTACTGAACAACGACATCGTGGGCGGAAACACGACACCGGGCAACGGGCTCCAACTCAAGAACCGGGTGCGGGTGTTTTCCGAGGGCACTCCAGCGGCAGCGACATCAGCCGAGATTCGCCGCATCCGCGCGCTCGGAGAAGAGAACGATTCACCTAGCCGGGAGCTGGCCCGCGCCGTGGCAGACACCGCGCGGAGTTACTTCCCCTTCAAATAGCTCGGCGTTTTCCGCATTCCTCGTCTACCGGCCGGATCGTTACCTGCGCGGCGGCGACCAGATCTCATTCAGTGAAGAGGGATTTGCGGCGGTGCGGCTGACCGAGTGGCGCGAGGATCACAACCATCAGCACCAAAACCTGGTGTTCCCCGTACCGGGTTCCCGTGCGGCCATTTTGGGCGATCTGCCCCGCTTTGTAGACTTGAACTATGTGGCGCAGGTGGCGCGACTGAATGCCGCTGCGCTGGCCACGCTGGCTTCTGCATCGGGCCCACCTCGGAATGTGACGATTGACATACACAAGCTCGAGAATGCCACGACACTGCGCTGGAAGGCGTCGGCGGAGAGCGGCGCCGGGGGCACTATGAGGTACTTTGGAGAGAGACTTTCACGCCAGATTGGCGGTTTTTGAAGATCGTCGAGCCGCGTGGCCTGCCAGACAACTGACCGTGACCTCGCCCGTCTCGAAGGACAACGTAATCTTTGGTGTGCGCTCGGAGGACGCTGCCGGACATCGCAGTCTGGTCGTGGTTCCCTGATCGCCCTGCGTTGCTCCATGACATGATCCCGTTCCAACGTTTACCCTGTTGACAACGATGCGCAGGATTGGGTCTAGCCCGTTCGCCTTCCCCCGCTTCACCGGCGCCACGCGCCGGTTGGTGGTGGTGAACCTATGCACTTACTTTGTTCTGCTGCTGGTGGGTTTGGTGTCCGCGTCCGCAGCGGGCCAGTTCGGCTACCTATTGGCCTTCGAGCCTCAGACGTTTCTACACGGCGGCATTTGGCAGCCTTTGACCTATAGTTTCATCCACTTCGGACTGCTGGGAACCCTCTTCGAGCTCCTGTCATTATGGTTCTTGGCTGGATTTCTTGAGGAATTTCACAGCGCGAACTGGGTGCTTTGGCTCTACGGAGTTTCCGTGCTGGGGACGGCTGGCGCCGCGGCCCTGATCTACCTGGCTGACCGCGCCTCTGGCTCTTCCTCTGCGCCCATTCCGCTTTCCGGCTGCTTTGGCGGCATCTTCGGCCTGCTGGTAGCCATCGGCGTGCTTTATGGCGAGACCGAGTTCCTGCTCTTTTTCACCATCGGCATGAAAGCCAAGTACATGGCGATCGTATTCGGGCTGGTCGCCATTGCCATGCTGTTTGGCTCACAGCGCATGTATGCCTTCGCGGAATTGGGCGGGGCCGTAGCCGGCCTGCTTTATGTGCGCTCTGCTCCGCGGCGCGGGATGAGCTTTGCGATCAGCGAGAGCTGGTACGGACTGCGTAACCGCTACTACCGCTGGAAACGTCGCCGGGCGGCCCGCAAGTTCGAAGTCTACATGCGCTCTCAAGGGCGTACTATCCGTTTTGACGGACAGGGTAACCGCATCGGCGAAGATCCGAACGACAAGACGCGCTAGAATTGATGGCATTTCGAATACCGGAGGCTCCGAGACACGGCTCTTGTTTTCTCCATTACAATGAGGGGAAGCGCTTGACGGCCGGGGGTCCGAATCCTTGAGCCGCCAGGCGCGTCAGACTATTATGCTCACCCAAAATCTGCCGGAAGCCCTTACCTTCGACGACGTATTGCTGGCGCCTGCATACAGCGAGGTGGTGCCTGCCCTGGTCAGCACCCAGACCCAGTTGACGCGCTCGATTACGCTCAACACACCGCTCCTCTCATCGGCTATGGACACCGTCACCGAATCGCGTATGGCCATTGCCATGGCTCAGCAAGGCGGCATTGGAATCGTACACCGCAACCTCTCCATCGCCGACCAGGCCGGCGAAATCGACAAGGTGAAGCGCTCGGAAAGCGGCATGATCGTGGATCCAGTGACCATTGGCCCGGACCAGATGATCGCCGACGCCCTCGAAGTGATGCGGCGCTACAAGATCTCCGGGGTTCCGGTCACGCGGGGCAAGCGCTTGGTGGGAATTCTCACCAACCGGGATCTGCGCTTTGAGACTCGGACCGATATTCCCGTCGGCGACGTGATGACCAAGGAAAACCTCATCACCGTCCCCGTGGGCACCACCCTCGAAGAGGCGGAACAAATCCTGCACCACCACCGCGTAGAAAAACTGCTCGTGGTCAACGACAGGTACGAGTTGAAGGGCCTGATTACCGTCAAAGACATCCAAAAGAAGCTGAAATATCCCAACGCAAGCAAGGACGAGCAGGGCCGTCTGCGCGTGGGCGGGGCCATCGGCGCAACAGGCGATTTTCTGGAGCGCGCGGCAGAGATGGTCCGCGCCCGCGCCGATGTGCTGGCCATCGACTCAGCTCACGGCCACTCCTCGCGCGTGCTGTATGCGGTGCGTGAGGTGAAAAAGCGCTTTCCGGACGTGGCTCTGCTGGCGGGCAACGTAGCCACGTACGACGGCGCGCTGGCGCTCATCGACGCTGGCGCTGACGCCATCAAAGTCGGCATTGGCCCCGGCTCTATCTGCACCACCCGCATGGTCACCGGCGCGGGCATGCCCCAGATTACGGCCATCGCCGAGGCCGCGCGTGCCTCTCAGCCACTCGGGATTCCAGTAATCGCCGATGGCGGCATCAAGTACTCCGGCGAGATCACTAAGGCCATCGCCGCCGGTGCCAGCACGGTCATGATCGGCTCTCTCTTTGCCGGCGTGGACGAGAGTCCTGGCGAAACCATCCTCTATCAGGGGCGCAGCTTCAAGAGCTATCGCGGCATGGGTTCCCTGACCGCCATGAGCCAAGGCTCCGGAGAGCGATACTTCCAGTCCGGCGCCGATTTGACTGTATCGGAGAGCAGCCCGGAGGGCGTTGTCCAGCGCGAGCGCGCCAATGAGAACCGCCTTGCGAAGTTCGTTCCCGAGGGGATCGAAGGCCGCGTCCCCTACCGCGGGCCGTTGGAAGCCATGGTCTTTCAGCTTGTGGGCGGGTTGCGCTCCGGCATGGGCTACCTGGGTTGCGCCACCATCACGGAGCTGCAGCAAAAAGCCCAATTCGTGCGCATCTCTGGCGCCGGTTTGCGCGAGAGCCACGTCCACGACGTGATCATTACCAGAGAGGCGCCGAACTATCGGGTTGAATAGCAGGCGCCGGTAAGATTGGGGCGCGGCATACGGCTGCCCGAGGCTTTTGAATAGCAGTCATCGCCATCGAGACGAACACGTTTTTCGGCGCCAGCCATACCGCAGGGCCCTTGTGAGCGATCTTTCAGACCATCCCGGCGTTTGTGTCTCCGGAGTACACCAGTCCTGCTATTGCTATAGTCGATGAATCTTCTGGCAACGTTCATCCGTCGCCCTTAGTCTCGAGCTCCAGTGCCTCGAATCTGCGCAACCGGTAGAGTATAAGAGATCCGACCCAGCTCAAAGCAAAGATGGCAACAATGCAGTAGCCAAGAACACCGAAGTTCGTGTTGAGCAGCGCCACAAATCCCCAAAAGCTGCCCTGCAAATGCATCTGCCCGCCCAACAGGCCCAGAGCTTCCACGCTGCCCACCACCAGGGCAACGACCACCGAGACAAAAGTAATGGTCACGTTGTAGTAGAGCTTGCGGATGGGCTTTACGTAGGCCCAGCCGTAGGCGCCCAGCATGAGGACGTTGTCGGTCGTGTCAATCAGCGACATTCCAGCGGCAAAGAGCACTGGAAACACCAGGATCGACACCAGCGGTAGCCCTCGCGCGGCCTCCGCAGCTGAGATCCCCAAAACGCCAATTTCTGTCGCTGTATCAAACCCCAGGCCGAAGAGCAAGCCCAGCGGATACATGTGCCAACTGCTCCGGATCATCGCGAAGAGCCTCTTGAAAATGCGCGCCAGAAAGCCGCGGTTCCCGAGCAGAAGATTCAGATCATCTTCCACATATGGCGCACCGTGCCGCACGCTCTGGAATGTGCGAAAGACCGAAACCAAAATGACCAGATTGACTGCAGCGATGGCCAGCAGAAAGAAAGACGAGACCAATGTACCGATGATCTCTCCCCAACTTTGAAAAAGAGCTACACGATGCTGCAACTTGAGAGCGGCCGCGGCAATCGTCAAGGAACCCACCACAACTATCGTCGAATGACCCAACGAGAAAAGGAGGCCCACGGCCACGGGCCGCTTATCCTCCTGCATCAGCTTGCGGGTGACGTTGTCGATGGCGGCGATGTGATCCGCATCCACGGCGTGCCGCAATCCGAAACTGTAGGCCAGAAACGCCGTTCCCAGCAGAACCGGATAACGAGCGAAGGCTAAAATCGCCCACAACCAGGCGCCGGCGTTAAACAATGCCAATACAGCATAGATGCCGACAATTCTGCCACCGGTCTCGCCCAGCCCTTTGCTGCGGAGATTACCGGACGCCCATGAACGAGCGCCATGCTCGGCCACACGGCCCTGTGATATGGCTCTCTGCTCTTCCCCCGCTGGCTTCTCTTCGCAGCTTCGCATCGATGGTGTCCACAGGCCGCTGCGTCGCGCCCTCCATCGGCCCTAGCGCAAGCCTTCTTCATCCTGGAAATACTG
Source organism: Acidobacteriota bacterium (assembly GCA_021801945.1). The sequence goes on along the minus strand of JAKABE010000001.1, from coordinate 18,681 downwards.
GATACACCGTAACACGAATTTGAGATTCATGCTACCTGTCCAGTATAGTCAAGCGGGCAACGCACAGAGCGGGGTAACCAATCAGTTTCTGCGATCAGCAAAAATCAGCTCAGCTTATCGCCAGCCATTCTCTGACCAAGTGGCAAGGTGAAGGCCGTTGCGGCAATGCTGAAGGCAATTCACGCACAGGATGATGGCGATGCCGCTAAGGAAAAGGCTCGCCAAGTAGTCGCCAAGCTGCGCGAGATGCGACTAGCCAAGGCTGCCGAACTGGTTGAAGCGAGCGTGGATGAGACGTTGAGCTATTACAGCTTTCCGCCAGAGCACTGGCGTTCGATCCGAACCAACAACCCGATGGAATGTCAGCGCCGGTTTAAAACGGCGCTGACAACATCTTGAGCCTGCTGTATTAAGGCAGCTACCCCACTTAGTGCGAAAAGTTCTGGACACTACCATCGTTGACACTACCTTGACACTACCGGCCGCCGTGCGTCCAATACACAAAAACGCTTGTGAAGCGGCATGCAAAAAAACGGGGCGCATCCCTCAAGGAGATGCGCCCAGCGTCCTTCCGAGCGAGGACCGGCGTCTCTTCACTGCCGGTCCGATTCAAGCCGCTTCTTCACCACCTTCAGCTTCGGCTTCCTTCTTCTGCTCTTCGAGCTGCTTTTCGAGCTCAGCGCGCTTCTTGGCCTTCAGGTCAGCGCGCTTCTGCCGCTTAACTTCCAGTTGCTTCTCGGCGCCCAGCAGCTCGATGAACGCTTTGTCCGCCCCGTCGCCCTGCTGGAAGCCGGTGCGGATGATGCGCAGATAGCCGCCGTTGCGGTCGCCGTAGCGCGGCGCGACCACGTTGAACAACCGCCTTACGGCATCGTCAGTGGTGAGAAAGGCGTGCGCCTGACGACGTGCATGCAGATCGCCCTTCTTGCCCAGGGTGATCAGTTTTTCCACGTGCGGGCGCACCGCCTTAGCCTTGGCCACGGTGGTCTCCACGCGGTCTTCCTGGATGACGGACGTTGCCAGATTGCGCAAAAGTGCACGTCGGTGGCTGGTGTTGCGTCCGAGCTTGAATCCTCCATTGCGATGGCGCATGATACGACTCTCTTTCGGTTTCTGGCTCTCAGCTTTCAGATCTCAGCTTAAGGCTTCATCTCGGCTGATCCTACGAATGCTCGTAGTACCCTGGATTTGCCGAAAGCTGATGGCTGATAGCCGAAAGCTTAAGAGTTTCAAGTTCCGGTTCAATACCGGCGTTAGAAGTTTTCCGTCTCGGTGGGCAGTTGCAGATCCACCGAATCCAGAGGCTCGTCCTCTTCGTCGTAGTGACCGTAGCTGGCAGCCAGCGCGGCAGCTGGCGGGATGCTCGTCGGTCCCGGTACCGCATTGCCTTGCTCGTCGATCTTCATGCCCAGAGACAAACCCATCTGCGCCAGGATCTCCTTGATTTCGTTCAGGCTCTTGCGGCCGAAGTTCTTGGTTTTCAGCATCTCGGCTTCAGTCTTCTGCACCAGTTCGCCAATGGTTTGAATATTGGCGTTCTTTAGGCAGTTATAACTGCGTACCGACAGCTCCAACTCCTCCACGTTGCGGTTGAGGTTGTCGTTGCGGAGCAGAATGCGGCCTTCCTCGCCGCGCGCATCCGCCTCGATCTCCTCCTCGAAATTGATGAAGATGTTCATGTGGTCCTTGAGCAGTTTGGCCGCCAAGCCCACAGCGTCGGCGGGCAGCACGGCGCCGTTCGTCCACACTTCGAGTGTCAGCTTGTCGTAGTCGGTGATTTGACCCAGACGTGCGGCATCGACGATATAGTTCACGCGGCGCACTGGCGAGTGCACCGAATCCACGGGAATAAAGCCCAGTCCCAGATCGGAATCGAAGTTCTTGTCGGCTGAGACATATCCGCGCCCCCGCTTGAGGCGCATCTCCATCTCCAGCTTGCCGCCCTCGGAAACCGTGGCGATGTAGACGTTCTTATCTAGAATCTCCACATCACCATCGGCCTCGATCATCCCCGAGGTCACGACGCCGGGCTGGTCAGCACGCAGGTAGAGCGCCTTCGGGCCCTCGTCCGCCAGCTTAAAAGGAATCTGCTTCAGGTTCAGAACGATGTCAGTGGCATCCTCTACGACGCCAGTGATGGACTGGAACTCGTGCTGCACGCCTTCAATGCGGACCGCTGTGACCGCGGCGCCTTCGATTGAGCTAAGCAAGGCGCGCCGCAAGGCGTTGCCAATTGTGGTGCCAAATCCGCGCTCAAAGGGCTGGGCGCTGAACCTGCCAAAAGTATCGGTGAGTGTTTCGGCGTCTACCGCCAAGCGTTTCGGTTTTTGAAATCCTCTCCACAACATAGCCATGCTCGTTTCCGCGCGGCATCTGCGCCGCGATGCATTTTGCGGCGGCCGCGCAAGTTCTCCTTGTTTTGAAATACACAGCCTTCAGCTATCAGACCTCCACTCTCCGTTCTTTCCCGGTCGGTGCTTCTGGCAAGAGTGACCCACCGAGGAAAGCTGAGAGAAGAGAACTGAAAGCGAATAGCTGGTGCTACTTGCTGTACAGCTCCACAATCAACTGCTCGTTTACGGGCAGGTTGACGTCCACGCGCTTGGGTAAATGAAGCACGCGCCCGGACAGGTTCTCAAAGTTGGCTTCCAGCCATGTAGGGGCTGGATTCTGCGCAGCAAACTGTGCGGCCTGTTCTACGATCACCAGCTTCTTGGCGCCCTCGCGCACGGCGACCTCATCACCCACGCTCACCTGATAGGAAGGAATGTTCACCTTGCGGCCGTTGACCGTCACGTGCCCATGACGAACGATCTGCCGCGCCTGACGCCGCGAAATAGCGAAACCCAGCCGAAAGGCCACATTATCCAAGCGCCGCTCCAGTTGCTGAATGAGCAACTCGCCGGTGACACCGGTGGCCCGGTTGGCCTTCTCGTAGTACTCGCGGAACTGGCCCTCAAGCGTGAAGTACATGCGCTTGGCCTTCTGCTTTTCGTGAAGTTGCAGGCCGTAACCCACGATCTTGGCCTTGCGGTCCTTGCCGTGCTGCCCCGGCGGAAAGTTGCGCTTCTCGATCGGGCAACGGTCAGAGGTGCACTTGGCGCCTTTCAAAAAAAGTTTTGTGCCTTCGCGACGGCAAAGGCGGCAAACTGCTCCGGTATAACGTGCCATTTATTCTCCTGACTTCGGATGACGGCCGGTTTACGCGAAATGCAGCTATGAGCTCCTCGATATTAGCCTTCAGCTCATCGCACAAAGTTGAAAATCACAACTCCGCGCGTGGCCTCCGGTTGAAATTGAAGATCAGCCGCACGAATCGGGTCATCCCGGCCCATGTTGGTTTGTCGCTTTTAGTTCCCACCCCTTCAGCATCTTCGTGCTTCGATTGAAATCAGCAGCACCTATCAGAGTCGTGGCGAAGCCAATGGTTAAGAGATAAAAGCTATTTCTTACACGCGCCGTCTCTTCGGTGGACGGCAACCGTTGTGCGGCACAGGCGTCACGTCGCGGATGGACTTGACTTCGATGCCGGCTGCAGCCAAAGCACGGATAGCGGATTCACGACCCGACCCCGGTCCGGCGACGCGCACATCCACCGCACGTAGCCCATGATCGCGCGCCATACCGGCGGCGTTCGACGCCGCCTGTTGCGCCGCAAATGGCGTGCCCTTGCGGGAGCCCCTGAATCCCAACGAGCCGGAACTCTTCCAGCTCAAGGTATTGCCCACCGGGTCGGTGATGGTGACAATAGTGTTGTTAAACGAGGCCTGAATGTGGGCAATGCCGAAAGGCACGTTCTTACGCTCGCGCTTCTTGAACTTCTTGCCCTTGCCGCTTTTGCCGGCCTTGCCGGCGCTGGCTTTCTGATCCGTCTTCGCCATTAGGTCTTCGCCGTCGCTTTCTTCTTGCCGGCAATCGTGCCCCTGCGCGGGCCCTTGCGAGTGCGGGCATTGGTGTGGGTGCGCTGTCCGCGCACCGGCAGCGACCGCCGGTGACGGCTGCCGCGGTAGCTTTGAATATCAATGAGGCGCTTGATGTGCATTTGAACGTCCTTGCGCAGGTCGCCCTCCACATCGCCCTCGTCCTCGATCACCTGACGGATCCGGTTTACCTCGTCCTCGCCCAGGTCCTGGATCTTTTTGAAGGAGTCAACATTCGCCTTATCCAGAATCTTGCGTGCGCGCGGCTGGCCGATTCCGTAAATATAAGTGAGCGCGATCCGCGCCTGCTTGTTGCGGGGCAAATCGACGCCTGCAATGCGTGCCATTCTTTGTCCTCTACCTCGGGTTAATGTGCCCCCGGCCATTCACCGGTTCGCACGGGTTCAAGCGGAATGCATCCAGAGGTTCATCGCAAGCCTTGACTCCAGCTAACTAGCCTCTTTGGCGTTTCAAAGTTCTTGATTCACAAGTGTCAGTCAGCTCTCGCGATTGCGAAGCGCCTAATGTGCAGTGCGAACAACGAACTTAGAACTCCTTTGGAGACCCCGCCCCATGCCAGTGGTCCGTCTTACCCCTGGCGCTGCTTGTGCTTCGGATTCTCGCAGATGACGCGTACCACGCCTGCGCGCCGAATCACCTTGCACTTAACGCAAATCTTCTTGACTGATGCTCGGACCTTCATTATTTCTGCTGCCCCTCTTTGCGCACAAAAGCTGCGCGGAATCCCATCTAAGCCTGCAGCCTGCAACTTGTCGGCTGCAACTCTCACCTTGAGCTAGTGGCTACCGGCCACAAGCTACTGACTGTCTCACTTGTAGCGGTACACAATCCGCCCGCGATTAAGGTCGTAAGGACTCAACTCCACAGCCACCCGGTCGCCCGGCAAAATGCGGATGAAATTCTTACGCATCCTGCCCGAAACATGGGTCAGAACCTCGTGATTATTTTCGAGTTTCACCCTGAACATGGCGTTTGGCAACGTCTCGATCACCGTCGCCATGACCTCAATCGCGTCTTCCTTTGACAAACCGTGTCCACTTCCGCCGACTCTCTGATCAGCCGGCCTGTTTAGGCATCCTCAGTGCTGCTGCCGTCTGAAGATGCGTCTCTTGAGATGCGCTACTCGGTTAAGACCATGGCTCCACTGGACGTCACAGCCACCGTATGCTCAAAGTGAGCGCTCATACTTCCATCCTTGGCCACCGCCGTCCAACCGTCATCCAAGACCATCACATCCGGCTTACCGGCATTCACCATGGGCTCGATGGCGATCACCATCCCCGCACGCAATCTCATCCCTCGGCCGGCTTCGCCAAAGTTGGGCACTTGCGGATCCTCGTGCATATTCGTCCCGATGCCATGGCCCACAAAATCGCGTACCACTGAGAATCCTTCGCCCTCCACCACACTTTGCACGGCCGCGCCAACGTCCCCTAATGTTGCACCTGGCCGCACCGCCGCAATTCCCGCCTTCAGTGATGCCTCCGTGGCCTTGAGTAGCCGCGCAGCGTTCTCGTCGATCGCTCCTACTGGAACCGTGATGGCCGCATCGCCATAGTAGCCGTCCACAACCACGCCGAAATCCACCGAAACGATATCGCCGGTCTTCAGCACCCGCTTGGGCGAGGGAATGCCGTGCACCACTTCGCTATTGACTGATGTACACAAAACACAAGGAAACCCGTGGTAACCCTTAAAGGCAGCCTTCACTCCCAACTCTTTCAACCGCGCCTCTGCCGCCTTCTCCAAATCGAAGGTTGTGGCACCCGGTTTCACCTTACTGCGCACCAGCCCCAGCACCTCGCTGACCACCCGGCCCGCGCGGCGCATCTTCTCAATCTCCTGAGACGACTTCAATACGACAGCCACAAACACTTCTCAGTTCACAATTTTCAGTTCACAGTTCACAGTCTCGAACTTACGTTCCAACAAAGTGGCGCCGTGCACTGATGAACTATGCACTGGCTTGCTGCACACACCAACCCACCACTACCGATTACGCCGCACGTCGCAGCCGTTCGACGGCGGCGACAATGCCGCCCGTCACCTCCGCGATCGACCGATCTCCGTCCACCTCCGCAAATCGCGCCTGCTCTCGATAGTGCTCGATCACGGGCGCAGTGAACTCTTTGTAAGCGTGCATGCGCTCCTCAAAAACCTCTTCCGTGTCGTCGGCTCGCTGAATGAGCGCCGCACCCTCTACATCGCAAAAGCCCTCCCGCCGGGATGGATTTGCGTAAATGTTGTAGATCGTTTGGCAGACAGGACAGTTCCGGCGCCCCGTAATCCGGCGCAAAAGCTCATTATAGTTCAGGTAAATGTCCACCGCAACCACCGCCAGCGCTCCAATTTGCGCGGCCACGCGGGCATCCAGCCAGCTTGCCTGAACCAGCGTGCGCGGAAATCCGTCCAGAATGTATCCCCGGGTCGTGTCGGGCTGCCCCAGCCGCAGTGCGACCATCTCGTCGACCAGCGAGTCCGGAACCAGATCGCCCCGCGCCATGATCTCTTTCGCCGCGCGGCCCAGGGTAGTCTGCTGGGCCACGTTGGCGCGAAAAATATCGCCGGTGGAGATCTGCGGGATGCCCCACAGTTTCATCAATTCTCTCGCCTGGGTTCCTTTACCCACTCCCGGCGCACCCAGCAAAAGAATTGGGCCGGGAACGGTCATCTTCTCCGCCACCCGGCCATTTTGCACAGAACTTACTGTCGCTGATATCACCATGTCTTCCTTCCGCGTATTCGACCGGAACGCGGGGAAAAGCCGTCATAGTGACGCATGACGAGCTGCGATTCGATCTGGTTGATCGTATCCATGGCTACACCCACTACGATGAGCAGCGAGGTGCCGCCAAAGTAGAAATTCACATTCATGCCGTGAATGATGAAGTTGGGCAGATTCTCGAAGAATCTTCCCACGAGCCATAATTTATCGAAGCGGATGCCTGAAAGCAGGAATGTAGGAATAAGCTGAACCACAATCAGATACAGGGCCCCTACCAGGGTGATGCGGGTGAGGATATCGTTGATGAAGTCGGAGGTGCGCTTGCCGGGTCGGATGCCGGGAATAAACGAACCCGACTTACGGAAATTGTCGGCGATGTCGTCCGGCTTCATGATGATGGATACGTAGAAATAGGCAAAGAACACGATGGCCAGCGCATCCAGTAACTCGTACCATGGCCAGCCCGGCTGCAGCGCCTGCATGATGGGCTCCAGGAAACGGCTATTCTGCACAAACGCCGACGTGCTGAAGAGCATGGGCGCAGAAAGAATGGAACTGGCAAAGATGATGGGCATCACGCCCCCGGAGTTCACCTTGAGGGGAAGATGGCTGGATTGACCGCCCATCAGCCGCCGCCCTACGATACGCCGCGCGCTCTGGATGGGAACGCGCCGCTCTGCCCGCTCCACAAAGACAATGAAGGCCACTACGGCCACCATGCCTACCAACAGCAACACTGTTACCAGAGGGGTTACCCCACCCCAGGCGTCGGTTTTTACCTTTTCAAGCAGGTCGCCCACGCCGCTAGGCAGGCCGGCTACGATGCCGGCAAAGATCAACAGGCTCATGCCGTTGCCGATGCCACGATCAGTAATCTGTTCGCCCAACCACATGATGAATGTCGTGCCGGCGGTCAGCGTCAAGACCGTCATAAGGCTAAAGCCGATCCCCGGATTCAGCACCAGGCCCTGCCGGGTTAAAATCGCGGCGATACCGATCGACTGCAAGACGCCTAAGATCACCGTCAAGTAGCGCGTCCATTGCGTGATCTTGCGCTGGCCCAATTCACCTTCCTTCTGGATGCGCGCCAGCGGCTCGTAGACCACGGTCAAAAGCTGGAAGATGATGGAGGCAGTGATGTAGGGCATGATGCCTAGCGCGAAGATCGTCATGCGCCGCAGATTGCCCCCGCCAAACAGATCCATCAGGCCCAGCGCCGAGCCATTCTGCGAGCTAAAGAGCAGTTCCAGCTTAGCGGTGTCAACGCCCGGCGTGGGAATCCACGCTCCCAGCCTGTAGACTGCCAGAATGCCCGCAGTGAAGAACACCCGCTTGCGCAGGTCGGGAATCCGAAAGATATTGACAAACTTTTCCAGCATCTCTTAGCGATCCGCCTCAGGCGTTCCGTTGCTTTCACGTTACTTTGCTGGAATTGGGCCAAGGCTAGCGGCACTTTCCGGCTCAATGACCGTCAGCCGCCTTGCCGTCGCCGCCCTCACCCAGCGAGAACTATGAAAAACCAGCACGCCTGAATCTCTGAACTACCATTCTAGAGCATTTCTCGATTTCCGGTTGCTCCCCGGAGATCGCTAAACGCAGTCCATCCGGGCCGTTACCCGACAAAGCCTGATGGCACGCCCCTCGCAAGCCGCGCGAAACCTGGTATTCAGGCCGCCGCAGCTCCCAGAGTCACAGCCTTGCCACCTGCCCTTTCTATCTTTTCTGCCGCCGACCTAGAAAATTTGTGCGCGTATACGGTAATCGGAGAGGTTAACTCACCCGACCCCAGTATTTTGATGAGCGACTTTCTGCTGGAAGCCAACCCCAATTTCCGGTAATCGTCCAGGCTTATCTCTTTCACGCCCAACCCCGCGATCCGCTCCAGGTTCACGACCGTGTATTCGGTGCGAAAGATGTTGGTAAAGCCACGCTTTGGCAGGCGCCTGTGCAGCGGCATTTGCCCGCCCTCAAAGCCCCTCATCAGGCTCGATCCAGAGCGCGAGCCTTGGCCCTTGTGACCGCGGGTTGAGGTCTTGCCCATTCCCGACCCCATGCCCCGCCCCACGCGCTTGCGCCCAGTATTTGCCTTCTTGGGCGCGTGTAAATTCGATAAGTTCCTTGCCATGTTCTCCTCGCTCGAGCGCCTTCAACTTCAGACCGCCGACTCGCTTTGTAAAAGAGCTTTCGGCCGTCAGCCCTCAGAATGATTTCCCGCACTGCTAAGCGGCAGTGCGCCAGCAAGATCGCGTTAAAACTTCATTGTTGGAGCTATCGGGACTCCTGTCCGACAATTCTCACTAGATGCGACACTGCCTTGACCATGCCACGCACCGATGGCGTATCTTCGCGCTCGACAATCTGATGGAGGTGCGTAAAGCCCAGTCCCTTGATCACGAGCTTGTGTTTGGTGGGCGTTGCGATCGCCGATCGGTAGTACTGAATGCGAATTTTCTTTGTCCCCGCCATCAGAGCTCCTCCACCTGCTTTCCACGGGCCGTAGCGACTTCGGCTTTATCGCGCAACTGTGCCAGGGCGTCAAAGGTAGCCTTGACCACGTTGTGCGGGTTGGGCGAACCGATGCTCTTGGTAAGAACGTTTTGCACCCCCGCTGAGGTCATCACGGCGCGTACAGCACCGCCGGCAATCACGCCCGTTCCTTCTGGAGCCGGTTTCAGCAGCACCTGACCCGAGCCGAACCGTCCCAGCACCTGATGCGGGATCGTGGTCTCGGTCAGGTGCACCTTCACCAAGTTCTTTTTGGCGCTCTCGATTCCCTTGCGAATGGCCTGGGGAACCTCCTTCGCCTTTCCCGATCCGTAGCCCACCACACCCGAGGCAGGGTCACCCACCACGACCAACGCAGCAAACGACATATTCTTGCCGCCCTTGACCACCTTGGTCACGCGATTGATGGCCACCACCTGATCTTTCAGGTTGTATTGGTTGGCATCGATTCTATTTTTCAGCATCGTCATTGTTCTCTCTCAGCTTTCAGCTCTCAGCTATCAGCCCTTTCCCTGCTCTGTCCAGGTTGTCTGATCCGGCAAGACAGGCTGAAAACTGATGGCTGATAGTTAATCGCTAGAATTCCAGTCCCGCTTCGCGCGCCGCGTCGGCCAACGCCTTCACGCGCCCATGATAGAGGTATCCGCCGCGATCAAAGACCACCTGCTTGATCCCCTTGGCCACTGCCTTTTCGGCCACAGCTTTGCCGATCTCCTTGGCCGCTGCTACGTTTCCGCCAGTCTTCAGCTTCATCTGCAATGTCGATGCCGACGCCAGCGTCTCGCCCTTCTGGTCGTCGATCACCTGCGCGTAGATGTGGTTCAGCGAGCGGTAAACGTTCAGCCGAGGACGCTCAGCCGTGCCCGCCAACTTCTGCCGTATGCGCGCGTGAACGCGCTGGCGAATGGCGTTCCTCTTGGTTTGCGTAATCATATCTTCCTTCACCTATCGGCGGAGCTGCCCCGCGGCCCCGTTCGGATTTCCTGGGCTGTCAACTTTCAACTTTCGATTTTCAGCCCCATCGAGCTTGCCCGCACTGCGCAGGTCACCACGATACGCTGAAAGTGGACGGCTAATAGCTGCCTTTCTTACTTCGCTCCTGTCTTTCCGGCCTTCTTCTTCAGCCTCTCGTCGGTGTACCGCACGCCTTTGTTCTTGTAGGGGTCGGGTTTGCGTAGCGCACGCATATCCGCCGCCACCTGCCCAACCTTCTGTCGATCAACACCGCTCACGGTCAAGTGCGTCTGCTTGGGATCGATCGCCACTTCGATGCCCGTGGGAAGGGGAAATTCGATGGGGTGCGAGTAACCCAGCGTGAACACCACCGTAGCCTTCCCCTTCATCTCCGCGCGGTAGCCGATGCCCACGATGTCCAGATCCTTCTTCCAACCCTGAGTCACGCCCTGCACGGCATTGCTCACCAGCGCGCGCGTCAACCCGTGGAGCGCAGCCTTGTCTTCGCTCGCGCGCTCCACCAGCAAATGCCCGTCGGCGGTCTTCAGCGAGATTCCTTCCGCAATTAACGCCGAAACCTTACCTTTGGGCCCCTCTACAAGCACCGTATTTCCCTCGACCTTGCATTTCACTCCCGCTGGCAGCGGAATCGGTTTCCTTCCAATACGTGACATTGATCAATCCTTTTGGCTTGCGAGTCCCGAAAGCTTCGCCTCTCGTTCCACTGCAGCCGGATCGGGCCGTAGACCCCATTTCCTTTCAGATCTTAGCTGTCAGCTTCATCCCGCTTAGGCCACTTAGTCTTCCACTCAGCGCGAAAATGCAGACGGCTAAGAGCTGCACTTACCACACCTCACACAGCACTTCCCCGCCCACGCCTTCACGACGCGCCTGGCGGCCCGTCATGACACCTTTGGGCGTAGTCATGATGGAGATTCCGAGTCCTCCCTGCACGCGCTTGATCTCGTCGTGGCCGATGTAGACCCGGCAGCCCGGACGTGATATTCGCGCTAAGTCGCGAATGGCCGCCTCCGTGCCCCCATACTTCAAGTACACGCGCAGGATCAGCTTGCCGTTCTCTTCCTGGGTCTTGTAATTCGAGATATAGCCCTCTTCCTTAAGAATGCGGGCAATCTCGGTCTTCAGCTTGGAAGCCGGCACGTCCAGCTTCTGTTGGCGTGCCCGTATTGCATTCCGTATGCGCGCCAGAAAATCCGCTACAGGGTCGCTTAGACTCATCGTTTCTCCTTCATTCCCCGTTCGCCCGCTGCAGCGGGAACCAGCGAGAATGGTTGTTGCAGCTTTTGGCTCTCTGCGTCAGCACTCGAGCATGGGCCTCAGCCAATCCTTATACTCCGCACAAAAAAGCTGAAGGCTGAAAGCTATCTTTCCTACCAGCTCGACTTGTTGACACCGGGAATCTCACCTCTCAGAGCCAGCGCCCGAAAACACAGGCGGCAGATGCCAAACTTGCGTAGAAATCCCCGCGGCCGCCCGCAGAGCTTGCACCGGTTGTGCTTGCGGCTCGAGAACTTCGGTTTCCGCGCATCTTTCACTCTCTTTGCTGTGGTTGCCATAAAACCTCTTGAACTGCAGCTATTAGCCGATAGCTTCTAGCTGTTAGCTTGCCCCGCGTACAATCAACTGCCGCAGAGCAGACCTAAATCTCAATTTCGCCTCGTCCATGATTCCTCAACGAACGAAGCTGGAAGCCAATAGCTAAAGACTTATAGCTGCCTTTACGCCCCCTGCCGGAACGGCATTCCAAAATGCTTCAAGAGCGCCCGCGCGCTGTTGTCGTCCCGCGCTGTGGTCACAATGGTGATGTTCATCCCCTTCAGCTTTTCCACCTTCGCGTAATCGACCTCGGGAAAGATCAACTGGTCGCGCATTCCTAATGTATAGTTGCCGCGCCCGTCGAAACTCTTGGTCGAAACTCCCCGGAAGTCGCGCACCCTGGGAAGCGCGATGGAGATCAGCCGATCCAGGAATTCGTACGCCTTGTCCGAGCGCAGCGTCACCATGGCCCCAATGGGCATGCCAGTGCGCACCTTAAAGGCTGCAATCGATTTCTTCGCGCGTGTAGTCACCGGCTTTTGCCCGACAATATGCGCTAGGTCGGCTACCAGCGGATCCAGAAGCTTGCTGTTCTGCGTAGCCTCGCCCAGGCCCATGTTGATTACGATCTTTTCGAGCTTCGGCACCGCCATCGGATTCTCAAGCCCAAGCTCCTTTTGGAGCGCCTGCTTGATCTCCGTCTGATACTTATCCTTCAACCTTGCAACCATCCTGCTTCACTCCATTTCTTCCGGCTCTCGGATTGGGCTACGGCCCGTGTACCGTTGCGGAAGGATCAAAAGCCGCTATTGGTCCTTAGTCCTTGGCTGTCAGCTTGTCCCATGCTGAACCCAAGATCACGGAGCAAGCTCAATTTCGTTGGTCTCGGCTGCCCATCCCGCCTCGACGAAATCTGAAAACGAATGTCGAATGGCTACTAGCCGCCTTCCTCACTTCTTCGTGGGCATCTCCTGCCCGCACTTCTTGCAGATCCTCATTCGAATATCTCCATCAAGCTTGTGGCCCACCTGCGCCACCCCGCAGTTAGGGCAAACCAGCGCCAGATTGGAAACATGGATAGGCGACTCCTGCTCCGCGATTCCGCCCCGCGTGTTTTGTCCCTGCCGACTGGAAACCGTCTTTTTGACGACGCGCACATGCTCCACCAGCACCGCAGCCTTTTCGGGAAAGACGCGAAGGACGCGGCCTGTCTTGCCCCGGTCCGAGCCCGTCAGAACCTTGACTGTATCATTACGATGAATATTCAAAGTTGGCATCTCATCTCCCAGCTTTCAGCTCTGATCTCTTAGCGTCATCTCTCCTGTCCAGGCCATTGCTTAAGCACATAAGCAGCCACAAGCAAATAGCTGAGGACAAAAAGCTGCTTTACACCACTTCCGGCGCCAGCGAAACAATCTTCAAGAAGCGCTTCTCGCGCAGCTCTCGGGCTACCGGTCCAAACACGCGCGTGCCAACTGGCTCATGGTCGTCGCCAATCACCACCGCGGCATTCTCGTCAAAGCGGATGTAGGTACCGTCGCGCCGCCGGTGCTCCTTGCGCGTTCGCACAATCACTGCCTTAACCACCTTACCCTTTTTCACCGTGCCGTCCGGTGAGGCTTCCTTCACCGCTGCCGTCACGATATCGCCGAGTCCAGCCTTGATCCCGAGTGCTCCACCCAGCGGCAGAATCACCTGCAACTTGCGCGCACCGGAGTTATCGGCCACCGCGAGCATGGTTCTCATTTGAACTGCCATGGTTTCTTCTCCAAAAAAAGCTATCAGCTCTCAGGCGTCACCATTCAGCTTCATCTCGCTAGATCTGTCAGCTTCCACTAAGCGCGTCCGCGCTGAGAGCCTAGAGATGAAAGCTAAGAGCTTCCTTTTAGCTCGCTGGCTCGTGCGCCGTATCTTCCACTTGCGCCAACGTTGAACGCCGCACGATTTCTTCGAGTGACCACCGCTTCAGCTTACTCAAGGGACGGGTTTCTCGAATGCGCACCATGTCGCCCAGCCGCGCAGAGCCCAACTCGTCGTGCGCATAGAACTTCTTGGTAGTGCGAACGATCCGCTTGTATTTGGCATGGGCCTTGCGCATCTCCACGGCCACCACAATCGTTTTTTGCATCTTGGTGGAAACCACCTGGCCAACCTTTTCGTTACGCCGTGAGTCGCCGGTTGGCGCCATCTGTTGAGCTGCCGTCATTTAGATCCCTTCTCTTTCCGGTTCCCACCCCCGCTAGCTACCGCGGGATCGGCCTTTTCGCCGTGAATCCCCATCTCACGCTCACGCGCAACGGTTTTGATCTGCGCGATCTCCTTGCGCAACTGGCGCAGCTTCTTGACCCCGTCGTTCTGCCCCATGGCCACCTGAAAGCGCAGCCGGAAGAGCTGATCGGAATCCACCTTTTCCTGGTGGGCCAACTCCGTGTCGCTCAAGTTGCGAATTTTGTTGAGTTCCATCTTTTAAGCTCCCAGCTGCCGGTTCTTAACCTTTAGCTTCATCCCGCTTCGGCCAATACCTGGCCATCGGACAAACCTTTTCCTTGCCGCAGCCGGGGACAACAGTAAGCCACGGCCTGCTTTTGGCGAGCAGTTGGTTTCTACTTGGCCGTCGCCGCTAATCGCTCCGCCCCCGGGCGTTCCACAAACTTGGTTCTCAAGGGAAGCTTGTGCGACGCCAGGCGCATAGCTTCCTCGGCAATCTCAGACGAAACCCCCTCCATCTCGAAGAGAATCTTGCCCGGCCGCACCACAGCAACCCAATGATCCAGAGCACCCTTGCCCGAGCCCATGCGAACCTCGGCCGGCTTCTTGGTGATGGGCTTGTCGGGAAATAGCCGAAGCCAGATCTTGCCGCCGCGTTTGACAAAGCGAGTCATGGCCACGCGGCTAGCCTCGATCTGGCGGTCGGTGATGTACCCGCACTCCAGAACCTTCAACCCATATTCTCCAAACGCCAGCGAGGAGCCACGCCACGCCTTGCCCCGGCGCTTCCCCTTCTGCTGCTTGCGGAACTTCACCTTCTTTGGCATCAACATAACGAAAACCCTCAAAAAAACAGCTTTTAGCTGCCAGTCGCCAGCTTTCAGCTTTTCGTGCCCAGGCCGTCTTTCTCACCCCCGCTTTCGCTAGCAGCTGAAAGCCAAAGGCTAAAAGCTGCTTCTTAAAACACCGAAGCTCCGACCTGCGGCGTCTTGCGGCGCTTCTGCTCGTAAATGTCGCCGCGATAGATCCACGTTTTCACGCCAATCACACCGTACGTCGTGTGCGCCTCAGAAAAGCCGTAGTCGATATCGGCCCGGAGCGTATGCAGTGGCAACTGCCCGTCCAGATACCACTCCGAGCGTGCGATTTCATTGCCGTTCAGCCGTCCAGAAACCCGCACCTTGATACCCTTGCACCCGAATCGCTTGGCCGAATCCACGCTCTTGCGCATGGCACGGCGGAAGCTGACACGCTTTTCGAGCTGCAACGCGATGTTCTCGCTCACCAGCTGCGCGTCCAACTCCGGCTTATTGACCTCGATAATGTCGATGAATACGTCACGGCTGGTGCGCTTGCCCAGCTCTGTTTTCAGCTTCTCAATCTCCGCGCCCTTGCGCCCGATCACAATTCCCGGCCTCGCCGTGCGGATTAAAAAGCGTAGCTTGTTGCCCGGACGCTCGATCTCTACCGAGCTGACACCCGCCGCCTTCAGCTTTTCGCGCAACTCCGCTTTCAGCTTCACATCCTCGACCAGGAACTTCTCGTAATCGCGCTCCGAGAACCAGCGCGATCGCCACGGCTTGTTCACGCCCAACCGGAATCCGTAGGGGTGGACCTTCTGTCCCATATTCTTCTTCTCCGAAAATCTCTAGGCCTCTTCGCCGGCCTTCTTCTTGTTTGCTCTACCAGCTTTTTCCGCCGGCTGCCCCTTTTCTTCCTTGGCTGCGTCCAGCTTCTTTGCCTTAGGCTTGGCAGGTTTGGTCACCGGCTTTTGTGCCTCGCCCTTTGCTTTGACGGCTTTCGGCTTAGCGGATTTCACCCTGGAAGACTTGGTCTCAGCCGCCTCCGCTTGCGACTCTTCAACCTTCATTACCAATCCATCGCCCGTTTTGCGTTCGGCGATCGACACCATAATGTGCGCCAGCCGACGCTGGTAGCGATAGGCGCGCCCCATCGGCGCCGGACGGATGCGCTTCATGCGTGGCCCGTCGTTGGCCAGCGCCTGCTTCACATACAGGTTGTCGACGTCCAAATCGAAGCCCTCTTCGCTTGCTAAGAATTTGGCATTGTCCACCGCCGAAGCCAACAGCTTATAGATCACCGGCGCAATCCGCTTTTTGGCGAACGCCGCCGTCTCCATCGCCTCCTGAACGCCCCGGCCCCGAATTAAATCCAGAACCAGTCGCGCCTTCTGCGGCGACACTCGCTGAAACTTCGCCTCCGCCCGGAATTCTTTTGTCTCAACTTCCATCTCGTTCCTCAAATTAGCCTTCAGCTTTCAGCTTTTTCCGCTCGATGCGCTCTTCACTCGTTGCGGCTTTAAATCGTCTCTTGCCGTTGCCACATCTCCGCCTTTGTCGAACTGAAGCTGGCTGGGCTGCTATTGACGCGCCTTGGCTGTGGCCTCGGCAGCGGCCTTGGCCCCGCCAGTGTGGCCTTTGAAGACACGTGTAGGCGCGAACTCGCCGAGTTTGTGCCCCACCATGTTCTCGGTCACATACACAGGAACAAACTTCTTCCCGTTATGAACAGCAATCGTGTGGCCCACAAAATCCGGGAAAATCGTTGAGCGGCGCGCCCATGTCTTCACCACTTTCTTCTCGTTAGCCCGGTTCAGCGCCTCGATCTTCACGCTCAGGTGCGCATCCACGAACGGGCCCTTCTTTGTCGAACGTGCCATAAAAGCACCTCCTAGCCTCTAGCCCCTTCTTGCTCCGCTATCGGCTCGCTAATCCTCACATCCTTCGTCCAGCAGCCATCTGCCACAGCAAGATGCTAGTAGGTAAAAGCCGCTATTTCGTCCGCCTGCTTAAAATTAACGCGTCGGTCCGCTTGTTGTTACGCGTCTTGTAACCTCGCGTCGGCTGACCCCACGGGGTCACCGGATGCCGTCCGCCAGAGGTCTTGCCCTCACCGCCACCGTGCGGGTGATCCACCGGATTCATGGTCACGCCGCGGTTTGTCGGCCGAATGCCTTTCCAGCGATTGCGGCCCGCCTTACCGATCGCAACATTCTCATGATCCGTATTGCCCACCTGGCCCACCGTCGCCATGCACCCGGCCAGCACCTTGCGAGTTTCGCCTGAGGGCAGCTTGAGAAGAGCGAAATCACCCTCCTTAGCCACCAGTTGCGCCTGCGCTCCGGCAGAACGCGCCATTTGCGCACCCTTGCCTGGCCGCAACTCGACCGCATGCACCGTGGTGCCCGCCGGAATATTCCGGAGCGGCAGCGCGTTGCCTACCAGAATGTCTGCTTCCGGTCCCGAAGTTACGGTCGCACCAACCTTCAACCCAACCGGCTGCAGAATGTAGCGCTTCTCGCCGTCCGCATAGTGCACCAACGCGATCCGCGCCGAGCGGCTGGGATCATACTCGATTGTTGCGACACGTCCCGGCACGCCAAACTTTTCGCGCTTAAAGTCAATCAGGCGCAGCTTTTGTTTATGCCCTCCGCCGTGGTGGCGGAGGGTCAGGTCGCCCGAGTTACGCCGCCCACCCGTGCGTTTGCGCGTGACCAGCAGGGCCTTGTGCGGCTTTGCCGCCGTCAAATCGTCGTTGACCAGCGCGGTTTGAAAACGCATTGTCGGAGTGACGGGTCTATATGTCTTGATCGCCATCGTCGTTTTCCTTGACGAGCTTTCAGCTGTCAGTCGCCTACTTTCAGCTCATCCTGCTTCAACAAATCCTCGTGACTAACACCAGCCCCTAACCCGCGATATCGCGGCTAAAGCCAAGGGCTAACAGCTATAATCCGCCCTTATAGATTGCTCACGTACTCAGGCATCTTCTCGCCCGGCCTCAGTTTCACGTAGGCCTTTTTCCAGTCCGGCCGATAGCCAGCATAGCGGCCGCGGCGCCGCTCTTTCCCCGCGAAATTCGCCGTACGTACCGCGGCTACCTTCACTTTGAAAAGCGCCTCGACGGCCTCCTTGACCTGAGTCTTGGTAGCATCGCGCGCCACGTCGAACACGAGCGTTCCTTCAGTCTCTTTCACGCCCAATCCCTTTTCAGTAATGATAGGGCGGCGAATTAGGGTGTAAACAGTCTGCATCACGCGGCCTCCTTCTCTGGACCGGCCCTGCGCTTTGAAACGGATTTTTCGAGAGCCCCGGCCAACTGCTCAATGGCCGCCTGCGAGAAGATAGCTCGCTCATAACGGAGCAGATCGTAGGGATGCACCTCGTTGTTCAGCAACAGTTCTACTCCCTCCAGGTTGCGCGTCCCCAGCATCAAAGACTTGGTAAATGTCTTGCCGCTTTCCACCAGCAACACCGTACGCTTAGCATCCAGCCTGTTGAGGGCTTGGCGGTAGAGCTTGGCCTTAGCCTCTTTAATCTCCAGCGAATCCACCACCGTAAGCTTGCCGTCAGCCAGCTTGGCTGCCAGCGCCGAACGCAGCGCACCCAGCAGCTTCTTGCGCGGAAATGGATACTCGTAGCTGCGGGGCTGCGGACCATGCACCGTGCCCCCATGCCGCCAGAGAGGCGAGCGCACCGAGCCAATGCGCGCGCGGCCAGTGCCCTTCTGCTTCCATAGCTTTTTGCCCGAGCCCGCCACCAGCCTGCGGTTCTTGGTGGCGTGCGTGCCCTGGCGCAGCGAGGCGCGGTAATGCTTGACAGCCTCCCAGAGCAGAGCCTCGTTCACCTGGCCGGCCTCAAAGACCGCGTCCGCCAAGTTCAACGAGCCCACCTTTTCGCCGTTCAAGTTCAGTACATCTACGTTTGGCATCATCTTCTTCCTGTCAGCCGTCTGCTTTCAGCTCGTCCCTCGGTCAAACAATCCTTCCAGCTC
>JAKABE010000096.1 GCA_021801945.1 Acidobacteriota bacterium | reverse complement strand
GCCAGCGGGCCGTGATCGGCGCCGTAGACATGGAAGAGGAATCCAACCATGGGGAGGCTGGTCCAGCCGTAAAGTTCGAGATTCATGTGGACCATCATCCAGCGGCCATAGGTCCACTCGCCCAGCGGCCTGTTTAGAGCGGGAACCAGCAACAGAGTTGCAAGCAGCACGCCTACTGAGTTCGCGAAGACAAGCCAGAAAAGACCGTGCCAGGCGGCCGCGGCGACGGCGCGCGGCTCGCTCGGCGGCGCATCGGACTCAGCCGGCATAGGCATGCTCGTAGACCGTTCCATCTCGCATTTCCAGAGTGCGGTCGCAGCGCGCGGCAAGTTGGCGATCATGTGTGGCCATCAGGAGCGTGACGCCTTCGGTAGCAGCCAGTTCCAGCAGAAGGTCGAAGACTAAGCTGCTGGTTTGCTCGTCGAGCGATCCGGTTGGCTCATCGGCAAGCAGAATCTTGGGACGGTTCATCAGCGCTCGGCACAGAGCGGTGCGCTGGCGTTCGCCGCCTGAGAGCTTCTGGATGCGGTGCTTGAGCCGGTGCACCAGCCCTGTGCGCTCCGCAAGCTGGGTGAGGCGCGCCATCGCCGTGCGCCGCGGAATGCCGGCTGCGACTGAGGGGATAAGACAATTTTCGGCGAGCGTGAGATCGGGAATGAGGTTGTGAAGCTGAAAGACGAAGCCGACTTCGTGACGGAGCAGATGAAGGAGGCTGCGGCGGTCGATCTCCGCTCCGTTGATGAAGATGCGGCCGAGGTCGGGCCCGTCGAGGCCCCCGAAGAGATGAAGAAGCGTGCTCTTTCCGCAGCCGGACGGTCCGCAAAGCGCGACGGTCTGGCCCGCGAAGATTTGCAGATCCACGCCTTTGAGAACGGCGGCGGTTCCTTCGTCGTAACTCTTCCAGACGTTCTGGGCGCACAGCACGGCGCGCCGGTTCCCTTGGCTTTGCGGCGGTGTGATCATTCGAAGCGAAGCGCCTCCACCGCGCGAACCCGCATCGCATAGAAAGCTGGATAAAGCGCGCCGGCCACCCCGGTGAACAACGCCAGCAGGAAAACGACGGTCAGGATGAGCGGACGAACAGTGGAATCGACGTAACCGTCGAGCATGGGAATCATCTTGAGCAGGTAGAGCGAAGCGATCCCGACTGAAAGCCCCACAAGCGCACCGAGGATGGAAACCAGCGCGGATTCACCAAAGATCACTCCGCCAATTTGCGCGTTCGAGAAGCCATTGACACGAAGGATGGCGATCTCGCGAATGCGGGTGAACACCGACATAATCATGGTGTTGGCAACGCCCAGGCCGCCCAGCAGAAGCCCGCACCCACCCACAGCCCAGGCCGTAGCCTTGAGAATCTTGAACTGCGAGTAAGTTTGGGTAAACTGTCTATCCTCCAGCGCGACCAGGTCCGGGTATTTTGCCTTGATCATCGCCTTGAAGCTCGCGGCATCGTCCTTGCTGCGCAGCTTCACCGTGATGACCGAAGACGTTCCCGACTTGTGAAAGAAGGACTGCGCGGAGGCAAGAGGCATGAAGACGCCGCCATCCTCGAATCCGTTGGCTGTCTTCACAATGCCTGAAACGCGAAAATACTCATTGCCCAACTGCACGCGGCTCCCGAGTCCGGCGGAAAGAAACCGCGCGGCGCGCTCGCCCAGAACAACTTCGCCGGCTTGAGCGCCGAAGCTCTGCCGGTTGCCCGCGAGCCATGTGGCGCTTTTGATGCGTGCGTCATTGGCCGTCACGCCGAAACAGGTGATGATAGGGTGGCCGCCACCCGGCACGATGCCGAACAGCACTGGGTTCGCATGGGAGACCATTGGCCAACTGGCGATCTGGCGAGCCGCGCCTTCGGGCACATTACTAAAGAAGAGGTCGGAGACGTTGCGCTCGAAGACGATGATCTCGCTGTTGTTCGACAGGATATTGGAGAACATCGCTATGGCGCCCTGCAGAATCGTAACGACTGTGAGCATCGCGGCAACGCTGAAGGCGATGCCCGCCACGCTAATCAACGATCGGATGCGATGCCGGCGAAGATTTGTGACGATGAGCTTAAGAAAAATCATCGAGCGGCCGTCTCCAGGAGTTCTTGGGAGTCGTGCATGATCCGCGCGAGCTCTTCCTCAAGACGTCCGCGTAAAGTTTCAAGGAAACTGAGCTGCGGACGCACCGTCAGAAGCCGGCCAAGCACCCGGTCGCCGAGCGCCAGGAACCGGCTCAGACGCCGAACTGCTGCTTCGATTCCGATCACGGAGGCAATGTTGGGACGGCCGAGCAGTGTGTCGCGCGCGGAGGTCTTTCCCGTTTGCACCGCGCCCTGAAGCACGTCTTTGAGATCGTCCATCGTTTGATAACTGAGTCCCCAGAAGGCGGCAATACGTTCAATGAGGTGCAGCTCGCGCGGCGTTGCTCCGCCCAGCATGGCCGGCAATACCAGGGTCAAACGCACCAGCGAGACAGTTTTGCCGCGGGCGACCTGCTCAGCCGTTTGGCAAGTTCGCGGCAGCGCGCGAAAATGCAAGTCGAGGCTTTGTCCGTTCAGCAGCCCTTCCAGGCCCAGGCATTGCTCAATGAAGTCCAGCGCCCGCTGCTGGCTGGCCAGCGCGCATCCCGACACCGCTCGCCAAGTCAGCGCATAGGCGCGATTGATCAGCGCCAGCGCGGTGAGGATCGCGCCTTCTTCCCCAAACACGAGATGGGTACACGGCGCGCCCCGGCGCTCAAGTGCATTATCCATGCAAGGCAGATCGTCGAAGAGAAGCGATGCCGTGTGAAAGTACTCCAGCGCCACAGCAAGCTGTTGCGCGTTTAAAGATGATAGAGCATAGGCCGTCGCCATTTCATAGATCAATCGCGGACGGATCAGGCCTCCGGGATTGTCGAGTACATGACGAAGGGCGCCCTCTAAGTTGGGCTCGAGTGCCGCGGGCAAAGTTAAGGAAGTTGAAAATGCATCGCGGAAAAAACCTGTATCCAGGGTACTCACCGGGTTTGCCGTGTACACACTCTTTCCTTGGGTAGATTTTGGATAGGGTTGGATACCTAATCGCCCTGCAGCCGGGGAGAATGGCTATAAACCTATTTTACTGACGGCCCCTACGTACCCGTAAGACGAGCCACTGAGGTTTTGGTAAGCGGAGAATTGGCAATACTTTAGCAACTCTTGCCTGAACATCTGAGGCGGAAAGGCGCACGCTGCGAGCCGCCCTTTTTGGTTTTGAGAACGCTTGGAATAGTGTTCCTGGTTTGGGAACGAGGATTGGGAATCAGGCGCGTTTCCCCGGAAAACACGAAGTTGCGTTGCTATCATTCGCACCAACAGGAAGGCGCGGGATGCGTGGGCATTGGTTGATCGCAGCTCTGGTGATGATGCTCTTCCGGACAGCGCCTGGCGTGGAAGCCGCCTGGGGACAGCAAGGCGGGCCAGTCACGAACGGGACGGATGTGCCACCGAAGCCGGCAAAGGTAGGCAGCTATTCGCTCGTCATCATTACCTTGGAGCCCTCGGTGACAACTCACTGGCTGAATCCCGCGCCGGCGATCAACGTGAAGGGCGGGACAAAACTTGCACCCGCCGAGACGATAGGGAACTTGACCGTGCCGGAACAGTACACGATTCAGGCTTTTGGCGCACCACGAGAAGAATGCCTGGCGGATGCGCGGCAGCAGAACGGCTGCGATGCGCTGGACCGGGCGGATTTAACGATTCTCGACCCGCACACGGTGGGGTATCGGATTGTCAGCCACGGCGCGGCTGTGCAGCTTCGGATCAATCTGCAGGTGCACGATGTGCTGCCGGTATCGCACGATGGCGCGAGTACTGACTGGCACGCAGGCGATGTGATCTTCGTCCCGGTGCCGAAGACGACGCCGGTATTCCACTTCGCTTCAGAGACGCTGGTGGGAGAGTGGGACGGGGAGCCGATTGTGTTTGAGCCAGGCAAGGCGCTGCCGGCGAATGCGAAAAAAGGACTGCGGGATTTGGGGGTTCACCAGGATTTGGGCGATGCGGTGCTCTATTGCTATCGGGTAAGGAAGCCGCCTGAGAGGTGAATGCCAGCCACGCTCAGGACTTTGAGGGCTGAGCGGAAATGGCCGTCAAGCTAGTGACGCTATATGGTTCCTATGTGCCGATGACTCGGGAGCGATCCAGAAACTTCCTGCTCCAATCGCCCCAAATTGCATCGGGGCTGCTGAGTGCCAATTTGGCGTTCGCATCTGAAAGAGTACGTTCAAAATGCCACAAGAGCGTCTTCGAACAGCCGAGCAAGCTCCTCAGCTCCGGCTGGGCGAGGTGAGAGCTTGGTAACACGGTGTTGCGGCAGAGTCCCTTCAACCAATGCCGGAATATCGGACGAGGTATAGCCGAGCGCGCGCAGTCCATTGGGCAGCTTCAAGCGCTCAATGAACCAAGTAATGCGGTCTGCGAGCACCCTTCCCGCGTCGGCAGGCGTCACGCCTGAGACGTCGGCGCCGAGTGCCTCTGCGGCTTCCATGTGCCGATGTGGATTGGCGCTGGCCGTGAAACGAAACACGGCTGGAGCGTTCAGCACTACAGAGTATCCGTGTGGAACCAATGAGTGATCGCTTGGATATCCGGGGGCAAAATAGCCTTTAACCATTCCCGACACCGGATACGACATTCCGTGCGGCAAATGCACGCCCGAGTTGCCAAATCCGATTCCAGCGTATGCGGAAGCCAGGATCATATTGGTGCGGGCTTCGTCATCGGAGGGATCTTCCACCGCGCGCACAAGGTATCGTGCGACCATGCGCAAGGCTTGCAGAGACCACACATCGCTGATGGGATTCGAACCTTGATACGCGGGGCGCGCCGACGGGCGATCGGGCAAGGTGCGATCGGTGTAAGGCATTGCCGTGTAGGACTCGATGGCGTGACTCAAAACGTCAAGACCTGTCGAGGCGGCCACTTGTGCCGGCATGGTGCGGGTGTTCTCGGGATCGAGCAATCCGATCGTAGGCCTGAGCCGGCGGCTGGCGATGCCCGTCTTGGCGTGCATCTTACTCAAGTCGAAGATTGATACTCCGGTGGTCTCGCTCCCCGTTCCCGCCGTAGTCGGAATTGCGATCAATGGCTTCAGCGGACCCGGTACCGGAAGGCCCTTGCCGACGGGTGGATTCACGTAGTCGAGAAAATCTTCCGGCGGATAGGTGGTGTAGAGATTAACGGCTTTTGCTGTGTCAATCGTGGAGCCGCCGCCGACCGCAAGAATGGCGTCGAAGTCACACTGCCTGGCGAACTCGATTGCATCCACAAATGATTCATCGCTAGGTTCCACCCGCACGCGGTCAAAAAGTGTATAGGCAACGCCGCTCGCTTCCAGCGATTCGAGCGCCCTTTGGACGGGACGCACATGCCTCAGGCGCGGATCGGTGATCACCAGCGCGCGACGCGTCCCAAGGTCAGCCAGATCCATTCCGGCCTCGCGCGTAACACCAGCCCCATACCGCACGCTTGCACCGGACATTTCAAAGGCGATTTCGTGAGTCATTGAGAATCGCGTGCCTCCGTGGCCTTCTCCTCGGGCGCAGTATACCCGGCCACGCGGGTACGGCCAAACTGAGGTGGCTGTTGCCTGCGTTGACGCCATCGTGCGCATCCTGACAGCCATATGCGGGCGGGGAGTGTACCCTCGGACTGGGGCTTCACGAGGACGTGTGCAAAAGACAATCCGCAGGTCAGGCCGTCGCCCCCTTATGGCAAAGCACATCCGGCCTGCGGTAAGAGCGGCCACTACAGGCAAGCGTGGCGCCTGGCATGTCTACAGGCAGTCCCGCGCCTCCTTGTTCAAAGGCAATGGGAAGGGCATGAACGTTGTTGAGGACCTATCCGCCACGCCAATTATCGGACGACGGCCGACACCTACGTTCATGCTGGTCTCAGAGCCGTCCGCTTTGCAAACAAAAGGGTAGCAGAGCAGCCGTGGTCGGGATAGATGATGCCGAATTGCCTGCCGGGCCTGGATTTGGCCACGCTGCCCATAAGTTGTTGATATGGTGGGCGCTGTAGGATTTGAACCTACGACTTCCACCGTGTGAAGGTGGCACTCTACCGCTGAGTTAAGCGCCCGAAAGGCAATCGCCGGAAAGATCAACTGAGGACGCGCCAAGAAGTGCATCTCATGGGTTAGAGTAACACCAGCAGGGCTTTACGACAAAAGCGGGAGACTGTGCCCGGCCCGGTTCCACTTCCCCGATTTTTGTAAAGGCAAGCCTTGGCTCATCACCAATCAAAAAGGGTAGGTGCGCGCCAATTCGGACATGCGCATGAAAGCCAGATCGATCCGCTACACCACCGAGTTACCCGGCGAAGGGGAAGCCTCACTCCGTTCTGCGATGGGGCGCGGCTGTGCGGATCTGGCGGGCTCCGGTTCAGCTCCCAAGGGACCGAGCAGCTCCGGCCCGGAATCTCCGCAGGTCAGCTTCGGTGCGCCGCGGGAGGGAACTGGAGGCACGCCCGCGGTTGATGCAGATTGCGCCTCGGCGGGCCCCATCCCGGCGGAACGAGAAAATTTCGGTTCTGAAACATCCTCTGGACCGCAACCTTCCGCTACGGATGGGGTTGCAGAGGGTATGGCAACCATGGTCCTGGAGAATCCGGCCTTGGGTGCCATGCCGGGATTGCGGCCAGACGGAATGCCGGAACGGGGAACGGGCCTGCGCGGTGAGCCTGATCGCACGGACGATGCGGCTATCATGCTGCGGGTGGCTGCCGGCGACGAGGTCAGCTTCAATTACCTCGTCGAGAAATACCACCGGTCCATGATTCACTTCCTGTACCGGATGGTGCACAACCAGGCAGTTGCCGAAGAGTTGGCGCAGGAAGTGTTTCTGCGCGTCTATCGCGCCAGGATGAGCTACCGCGCCGAGGCTAAATTTACGACCTGGCTCTACAGGATCGCGACTAACCTGGCGGTGAACTACGCGCGCGACACGCGTCAGGAACGCGGCGCGCAGACGGTTTATTTGGATGAGCCGGACAAGGAGACTGGCACCAACCCGGACGTGGCTGACGGCAAACCGTCGGCGGAGCAGCAGATGTTGCGCGAGGAGCGCATGGCCGCCATTCGCAGTTATGTGTTAGCCCTGCCGGAACGGCAGCGCATGGCGGTGCTCATGCACAAGTACCAGGGGATGGATTACCGGCAGATAGGAGAGGTGCTCAAGCTCAGCGAGTCGGCGACCAAGTCGCTGCTCTTTCGGGCCTACCAGACCCTGCGCAACAAATTGAAGGATTTCGTGTGAATAGTAAGTAGAAATCTGAAAGTTGAAATAAGCCGGGATCGACGACGGCGTGGAGCGGGGTGGCACAAATGAAACAGATGAAAGCCAATTGCAAGGGAATGGGATCGAAGCTGGCGGATCTGCTGCTTGAGCCCGTCTCGGCTTCGGTCAAGGTTCGAGCGCATGTTGCAGAGTGCAAGCGTTGCCAGGGAGAACTGGCGGAGCTGAAAGCGGCCATGGGTGCTTTGGATGCATGGCAGGCTCCAGAGCCGAGCCCTTACTTTACGACTCGGTTGAATGCCCGGATGAGGGAAGAGCGTGAGGCGGAGCCGGCCGGGTGGCTGGGAAGCAGGATTGCATGGCTACGTGCCGGCTTTGCCTATGGACCGCGATCGCACCTTCGCCCCTTGTCGGCCTTGGCCCTCACATGTGTGCTGTTGGTGGGTGGTGGCGCCTATTTGGGCGTTACTGATTGGAACCAGCCCCCTCAACAGCCAAGTCAAGCCGCCGTAGTGCACGATCTGCAAACGCTCGCGAACAATGCTCAAGTGCTGAATCAGCTAGAAGCCCTGTCCAGCAACGACAATGGGAGCGATTAGAGCGGCTTCTCGGCTCGCGCTCTTTCCTGCGCCGGCAAGATCTGCTGTTTTCCGAGTCCAGCGTCCGCCGGGTGACCAGATGTAGGGAAGAAAACAACGGAGGCGCCGCCGGAGTCGATCGCACCGGCTGAAAGAGGTGAGAGAAGCTTGTGACCTGGATTTCGAAGCCGGGATCGGTCCGTGTCGCAGCCTTGGTTGCCGTCACGGCGGTGGTATTTTTGCCTGCCGCCTGGGCGGTGGGGCAGCGTGGAGGAGGAGGGCGCGGCCAGCCGCATCCTTCCGCCCAGCGATCCCGCCCCCAAAGCCGCACTCGGAATCAGGAACGGCCCGAGCCTCCATCTCAAGGAGGCGAGCGGGGAGTGCAGGGCAGGGGACAGGGAAATGCAGGTCCACGCCCGTACGGTCCGCCGTCAGGCCTCCCTGGGAACGGGTTCCGTCCCGGCTATCCCGGTCCTGCAGACGGTCGCCCGTTTTTTCCCGGCCCACCAGCGCCGCCTTACTATAATCCGCGCTATGCGCCTCCCGGCCATCTGGAAGACTGGCTGAACCGGCATCGCGATCTCCCTCTGCGCGAGCAGGAACAGCTCTTGCGCAACGATCCTACGTTCAAACGTCTTCCCTCAGCGAATCAGCAGCGGCTGATGCGGCAGTTACAGGAGGTGGACCGCATGTCCCCTCAGCGGCGGGCGTGGCGCCTGGCGCGCGCCGAAGCCATCGAACATTTGTCGCCTCAGGCGCGCCGGCAGCTCGACAGGTCAAGCCTCAGATTCGCTGATCTTCCGCAGCCGCGGCACGCGCTCATCAAGCGCGCCTTCCAGCAGTTGCGTTCCGTCCCTCTCGACCAGCGCCCCACCGTTCTCAACTCGGCACGCTACCGGAGCGTCTTTACGCCGGAGGAACGCCAAATCCTCTCCGATTTTTTGAGCGTCGAGCCGTACCTGCCCCCTCGCCAAAGCCGGTAGCCTGGCACCGTTAGGACCGCAATTTCCAATCGTTGAATCTTCTTGTTCCTTTCCCGCCGTGCGGGCGGGGCGGAAGGCGTGGTGTGGTACATTGGCGCCATGATCTTGAGAGGCTTGGCCCTGCTCGCGGTGCTGATGGCCACCGCGCAAGCACCTGCGCTTGCGGCCGCCAAGGCCGGCGCAGCCTCAGGCACGCAACCGCACAGTGCGCCGGTTGCCGCGCCTGCAACTGCTCCCTCCGCCACAGCCCCGGTTGCGGGTTCTATGCCGGCCGCCGCAACTACCGCAGTGAATGCGCCTCCTCGGACCGATTGCTACGGCGGCAACTGCGATTTCCCATCGCCCCACATTTCCATCGCGACTCCGGCCCCGGCGCCCTCGCCTTGGCCTCTGCAGAACCGGATCTTGTGGGGAGCCGAGGTGCTTTTGGCCATCCTCGGTTATGTGGGCGTGATGTTGGCAATCTCGCTGTTACGCAAAATTGAGCGCCAGACGCGCTACCTAGAAGCGGCGGCGCAGGCAGCGGCGGAGAGCGCGCAGGCGGCTCTCGATCACGTGAAGGCCGCCGCCCGCGCGGAGCGACCGTGGATCCTGGTTTCGGTTGAGCCCTCCCGGAGCATCGAGAATGGCTTCGTGGTGGTGGCGGCGAATCGAGGCCGCAGCCCGGCCAGA
>JAKABE010000095.1 GCA_021801945.1 Acidobacteriota bacterium | reverse complement strand
TCTTGCCGCTCATCACCATGGTATTGGTGTTGTTTGCGGGGCTGGTGCTGATCGTGGGTCCGCTTTGAGCGGAAACTTGCACCTGCTGCTGCTGCACGGCAATCGCCAGCGTCAGGTTCATCATCTGCACCCGCCCAGCGGCGATCGTCACGCTGGCATTTGTGAGGGGCGCAAACCCGCTTTGAGTGGCCGAGACCGAATACGCCCCGGGCGCCAGATTGCGAAAAGCGTATTGCCCGGCCGGCCCGGATGTCGCTTTGAAGATCTGTCCGTGCCTCGCGAGGGTGATAGCGGCGCCAGGGATCACTGCTCCGGTGGGATCCTCCACATTGCCGGTCAATGTGCCGGTCCTAGATTGAGCAGATACCTTTGGCGCGAATGGGAAAACGGACAGGGAAAAAAGCGCACTGAGCACGAGGCCGGTCGGCCTGAGCTTCTTTATCATCTTCAATTTAACCTCAAGGCAGTTAAGTAAAGGGAATTCCAGCTTTTTAATAGGGAACTAGCCTGTGCCCAGTTCCTAAGGTTGTGATGGGTCACACAGCGGAATAAACGGGAAAGACTATGGAAAAGACGGAGAAACAAAAGAGGCTTCTCTGCTCTCCATAGCAGGTGCCGCGACTGCTACAGACGACAGCGCGCACACTATTTCGATATTCGGCCCGATTCTCCCACTAGCAGCTTGAAAGCGCCCGATAAATAGCATCTGCTCTTTTAGACGCGGGGCTGTGTCTTTGGGTTTTCGGCCGTTTCTCATGTCATGAAACGGATCCCCAATTGACGTCGAGTGAAGCGTTGCTCCCATGGGATGTGGTTCCGCAGCCAAGCCACCTGCGGCAGCTAACACCCTGTGCGCTGTAAGCAGAGGGTGCGAGCGGGTCATGTCCCTCACAGGAAGCCCGGAACTCTACGGCTGCGAAGAGGCATGCAAAACCCTTCTGATTACGCGGCTGATCCCAAATCCATCAGCCAGCCTTTTCCAACAGGCAGAGCGACAGATCGCGTCGTTCGACCATGTCCTTCGTAATCTCCAGGTCGCGGACCCGCTTGTTCGATGGCAAGTGGTACATCAGGTCGAGCATCAGCTCTTCCAGAATCATGCGCAAACCCCGCGCCCCTACTTTGCGCGCCAGCGCCTCGTGCGCGATCGCACATGCCGCATCCTGCGTAAAGTGCAGACGCACATTCTCGTATTCGAACAGCCGTTGGTACTGCTTGAGGATGGCGTTGCGCGGCTTGGTCAGGATCTCGATCAACGCCGCCTCGTCCAGCTCATCGAGTACGCCCACCACCGGCAGCCGCCCTACAAACTCCGGAATCAGACCGTATTTGATCAGGTCCTGCGGCTCGGTCTGCCGCAGCAATTCGGTGTCGCGGTGGGTACGGCTCGTGGCCTGATCGGCCTCCGCGTCCAGGGTGCGGAAGCCCAACGCCTTCTTGCCGACACGCCGGCCCACGACACGCTCCAGACCCACGAAAGCCCCGCCGCAGATGAACAGGATGTTGGTCGTATCCACGGCTGTGAACTCCTGGTGCGGATGCTTGCGCCCACCCTGCGGCGGCACGTTGGCTACCGTGCCCTCGAGAATTTTCAACAGCGCCTGCTGCACGCCCTCGCCCGAAACATCCCGTGTAATCGAGGGATTCTCGTCCTTGCGCCCGATCTTGTCGATCTCGTCGATATAAATGATCCCCTGCTGCGCGCGATTCACGTCCCCATCCGCAGCCTGCAGCAGCTTGAGGATGATGTTCTCGACATCCTCGCCGACGTACCCCGCTTCGGTCAGCGTGGTCGCGTCTACGATGGCGAAAGGCACGTCCAGCATCTTGGCCAGCGTATGAGCCAGCAGCGTCTTGCCCGACCCCGTGGGGCCGATCAGCAAAATATTCGACTTCGCCAACTCCACGTCGTTGTTGCGCATGCGGTTCATCTGCACGCGCTTGTAATGGTTGTAAACCGCCACCGCGAGCTTTTTCTTGGTCTGGTCCTGTCCGATCACGTAGTCGTCCAAAAAGCTCTTTACCTCCTGCGGCTTGGGCAGGTGGCCGGCCACGGCGGCCGGGGCGCTTTCACTCCGGTCGTCCTCAAGAATCGAATTGCAGACTGCCACGCACTCGTCGCAGATATAGGCACGAGGGTAGTCGCTCGGCGATGAGATCAACTTGGCTACCGCGTCCTGCGATTTATGGCAGAACGAGCAGCGCAATGTCTCTTCCGGTCCCATGCGCGGTTTCATGCCTTTTTGCCCCCCCCCCCCGAACGAACTGTGTAGAGCTTATCCCATTCCCAGGCCGGCGTCTACGTTCGCGGCCGGTCGATAATTTCGTCGACGATCCCGTATTCTTTGGCTTGTTGCGCATTCATGATGAAATCCCGCTCAACGTCGCGCTCGATCCGCTCGAGTGGTTGCCCTGTGTGCAGGGCAATCAAGTTGTTCGTGATCTCGCGGATGCGCAGGATCTCCCGCGCGTGAATGTCGATGTCGGTAGCCTGTCCGCTCAACCCGCCCATCGATGGCTGGTGAATCAGGATGCGCGAGTTGGGCAGCGCAAAGCGCTTGCCCTTGGTTCCCGCCAGCAACAGAAACGCCGCCATGCTCGCCGCCTGTCCGATGCAGTACGTGACCACGTTGTTCTTAATGAACTGCATGGTGTCGTAGATCGCTAGACCGGCGGTAATCGAACCGCCCGGCGAATTCAGGTAGAGCGAGACGTCCTTCTCCGGATCCTCGCCCTGTAAAAACAGCATCTGCGCCACCACCAAATTCGCCACTTGGTCGTCGATAGGCGTACCCAAAAAGATAATGTTATCCCGCAGCAGGCGCGAATAAATATCATAGGCGCGTTCGCCCCGGCTCGTCTGCTCCACCACCATGGGAACTAATGCCATTCGCTCTTCCTTTTCTTCGCCTCTAACTTACAGCCCCGCTTACGCCGGCAGCCGCTCATACAACAATGTTGCAGTCTTCTCCCGGCGCAACTGTTCCCGGATTCTAGCCAGCCCACCATCCCGCGTCAATCGCCCTTTCAGGGCATCCACGGGCTCGCGCGCCTGAATAGCCGCTATTTGCACCTCACGGTCCACATCCTCGTCGCTGATGGTAATGTTTTCCTCATCGGCGATGCGGTCCAGCAGAATGCGCGTCTTCACCTCGGCCAAAGCGCTCTCTCGCTGTGCCGCCCGCAACCGCGTAAAGTCCAGTCTGCGCATCTGTTCAGGTTCCATCCCCTGTGCCGCGAGGGCCCGCAGGCCTCGCTCCAGCCGCACCTCGATCTGGTCCTGCACCAGCGATTCGGGCACCGGGAAAGTAAACCGCTCCGCCAGCGCCGCAAATAGCTTATCCTTGGTTTCCTCTTCCACTCTGCGCCGCTTGCGCCCAGCCACATGCTCGCGAACCTGCGCTGCCAGGTCGGCATAGGTCTCGTACGCCCCAACCTCTTTGGCAAACTCGTCGTTCAGCTCCGGTAGCGTGCGCTTCTTGATCCCCTTTACTTCCACGTCATAGGCGACGGTCTTGCCGGCCAGCCTGGACTCGCCGTAATCCGCTGGATACACAACCTCAACCTTTAGCTCCTGGCCCGGCTTGGCACCCCGCAGAGCTGAATTGAACGCCTCCAGCGTGTCCCTGCCGCCGATCTCCACCAGCGTATCCTCGCCAGCGATCGGATCGGCCGCCTGTGCCGGCTCATCGCCTTCCACAGTAGACGTCTGCACCCTTCCCTTGTAGCTGATCTGTGCCCAGTCTCCGTCCTGGATGCCGCGCTCTTCCCCCACCGGTTCCACCGTTGCACGCGATTCCCGCAACTCATCGATCTGTTGCTGAAACTCCTCCTCGGTGACCTCTGCCGATGGCCTCTCCACTGTGACGTTCTGGTAACCCTCAATGGAAAAATCGGGGATATATTCGAACACTGCCTTCACATTCAGCGGCGAACCATCCTCAATCTTCAACTCGGTGACCTGCGGCTGCCCCACGGGACGGATTCCTAACCCATCGACAGCCATGTTGAACCGCTCCGGCAGAAGCGTATCGATCACTTCCTTCTGAATTTGGGACGCAAATCGGCGCCGGATCACCGATTCGGGAACCTTACCCGGTCTGAATCCCGGTATCTTTGCGTGCTTGCGGTAGTTGGCTGCCACCCGGCGGTAGGTCTCTGAAACCTCATCCGCGGAAACGTCAATGGTCAGCTCGCGCGTACACTCCGGGTTGAGCACGGGACCGTGCTGGTGGCCTCCGTGCTGGTGACCCTCATGGTCGTGGTCACCCTCAGTACCCGCGGCCTGAGCCACATCCGGCTGGGGCTGGTCTTCGACAGTATCTGCTGAGCTCAATGCTTTGCCTTCCAGACTCGCCACCGCGAGCCGATTGATCTGCCAGTCCGGGGAACGAACGCCTACGGGACACGAATCATTGGCGCTTGACTGTCTCTCAAGGCCATGCGCCGCCTCTCGTCTCCAAACCGCCGCCGCACGCCGCCGCTCACTGCATCGGAGCCATGGGGCCGATGGAAATACCTGAATTCATGGTAAGGGGGTTTCCCTGCATGGTCAAACTCGCCAGTCGTTTGTGTTGCCCTGGCGCATCCCATCCGATACGTTCCTGTTCGGTGACCAGAGGCATACAAACGTAAGGCAAAAAGCATGGAATGGGCGCGCGATCCCCCTGTTTCAACCAGCCTGCCGTTTTCGCCTTTAGAACCGGAACACAAGTCCCGTCGAAATCCGGTCGTGACTGCCCGAGCCCGGCGTTTCGGTGGGCGCATTCAGGTAATCGGCCGCCACGCGCCACGCGAAGAACGGCGCGATCGGCACATCCACACCCCCTCCGAAGGCCACGGCCATGGCGCCGCCTGAGATGGGGGTTGTTGTGCTGCTATTGGAGGAGTGCTCCCCGCCCACCAGCGCGTGCCCGAATACACGGAACCCCGCAAATCCAACCGTCAGTCGCGGTCCCACGAGCACTGCCGTCGTCCGAGGAATCGCGGCCGCCGCACCCAACCCGTAGTGGCTAACGTCGAGTTCTGCGCCCAATAGCGGCTTCAACTGGAGATTGACTGCTCCTTCCCACCCCTCCAGCCCGCCCGCATTCGTATAAAACGCGTCGTTGCCCAGGTGGCTATACCCGAAGAAAGCGTCGCCGGCGGGGCCCAGCGCCCGCGCCGCCGGCGACCAACCCATCACCGCCAATGCCAGAACCGCGAATAAGCCGCTATACCGGTGCCGCAAAGGAAATCGCATCCAGCCCTCCAATCTCGCTGCCTTTCATCCTGCCGCGCGCACAGCGATTCCCGTCATTCGGAAAACGCACGGCCAATTAGCATGTGTTGCGCGAATGCCGCTTTTCACAAACCTGCATAGGGCTCGAGTGCTCTGGAACCGCCCTGTGTCTATGATCTCCACATTGCGCCGCGGTTAGCCTCGTAATCCGCCACCGGGAATCCGCAAAGTTACGCGCCTCGGCCGAGCGGGGTTCGCCACACGACCACCAAGAGCAGGTACATGGACGCGGCCAGCCCGAACTCGAATCAGATGGATGGCTACGCGGCCGACGGCAACATGACTCTTCGGCGTCCGATCGCCTCAGGCACCACCGCCCCTGCTACTTGCGCCGCTTGACACGCCGCAGGTGTCTTCGGCGCTGCACTAGTTGGGTGGGCCGGATGGGCGCCAGATCGGGACCAATGCGCCTGACGCTCGTGCCCAGCAGCTCGTAGCGAAGGGTCCGCGGGGAAACCGGGCGGGTGATCCCGGTGAAATCAGTGGCCACGCCCTGGGCGCCAGCGATCTCGAAGCTGAAGACGGGAACCTCGCCGTGCGGTGTGCCCCTACTCGTAACCCGAACGGGCAAAAACCCTTCGATAGAGCGAAGCTCAAAGGCGGTTTCGTAACGATGATGACCCACACTCCAGGTGTACACGCGAACCTGGTCGAAGTCGTACGGTAGCCCGGATTTGTATGGAGTGAGGGCCGTCACGTACTCGGCAACTTTGTGGTCTGGCGTAGCGGCCTCCGGGTCCGTGACTTCTTCAAGCGGCCAAGCCCCCGCGAAGCGCATGTCTCCGCCGTAACCCTCAATCGCCACTGGAACATCGGTATCCAACCGGCTACCCAGCAGCCAGCCAATGTGGCCTTTGGAGTCGCGCGCCAGCCACCAGTCTTCCATGATGGGGCCCGGCTGTTCCATCGGCCCTCCTGGCGCAATCGCCGAGCGCCGCCCGCCTTTGCCACTGGGAGCGGATTTGGGCTCGGCCAGCTTGGCCAGCGGCGCATACACGGGCTGCGCTCTGCTCACCGAAGCACGTTCCAGCAACTCGACTTCGCTGTTGCCTGGAAGGAGGTAAAAATGCGGCGTCTCTCGCCCCGGCTGGACATGCATATAAAGCTCGTCCCGCAGCGTAGCCTCGGCTTCCACCGCATCGTGTTTGTGTTGGGCCGCCAGTTGCTTAAAGGCGTCGTAGGTCTTCGCGTCGATCACTGCGTGGTCTTCGATCCACCCCACTTGGCCCTTGGCAGTTTTCACTTTGTAGAAGCGGCTAACGTGCTCAATTACTGTCAATGGCTCGCCATTCACGACTTCAACAACCCGCTTGGCCACTGGAGCCACACGGCTGCGGAGAAACACGCGGCCCACGGAAACATAAACCATCTCCGGGGGCTGGCGGTGAAGACGATAGCATCCACAAGTAAGAGCGAGCAAACACAAAGCCAGGACGCCAAGCGCATTCGCTGAACGGCGCTTGCAGGCAGAGACGAAAGCAGTTGTAGATGGTTTGCGCACGGCCCGCTAGTTGAGAATAGCATCCTCCTCGGAATCGATAGTTCCGTGCCCTCCCAGCTTCGCTTGTTGCCTTGAACGCGAAATGCGCCGCCGTCCAGCCGCGCCGCTCTGTTCGCGCCCTTCCTTCGCTATAGGATGAAGATGAGGGAGGTTGGAAGCAGCACCTCCCAAACGCCCGCTTTTTTGTGCAGGTATTCAAGAGGTAAGCACATGCCGGCAACCGGAGCCAGACCGCAGGGCGTAACCGACGAAGCCAGTGCGGCACGGGCCGTACGGCGGATGTTCGACACCATCGCGCCGCGCTACGACTTGCTGAATCACGTTCTCTCGGCCAACGTGGACCGGCTTTGGTGGTGGCGGGCGGCGCGGCGCTTCCGATCGGTTTTGGTCCGTCCAGAGGCAGCGGTGCTGGACATCTGCTGCGGCACTGGCGACATGACCACCGCGCTGCTGAAGTATCGGCCGATCGGCGCACGACCGGTGCTGGCGGCAGACTTTGCGCGCGCGATGCTGACGCGCGGGGCGCGGAAGTTTGGCGGTCCAAGGTTTTCCGGAGTAGGGGTGGCCGAACAGCAGCCGTCGGAGCCGTATGCCATACCGGTGGAGGCCGATGCGCTGCACCTGCCGCTGCGCGATAGCTCGCTCGACCTGATCGTATCCGCCTTCGGGTTCCGCAATCTGGCTAACTACGCGGAAGGGTTGAGGGAGTTCCACCGCGTGCTGAAACCGGGCGGGCAATTGGGAATTCTGGAGTTCAGCGAGCCGGGCGGTCTCGTCGGCAAGGCCTATGCGGTGTACTTCCGGCGCGTCCTGCCGGCCATTGGACGGCTGATTTTGGGGCCGGTTCCGCGCAGCCCCGATGAAGAGAAGCACCACGGCCCTTACCACTACCTGCCCGCGTCGGTAGGGCGGTTTCCGGCTCCGCCAGAGATGCTGGAGTTGATGCGCGCGAACGGCTACACGGAGTGCGCCTGGCAGCCGTACACCTTCGGGATCGCCGGCTTGTATAGCGGGACACGCGCGCCTGGAGTCTAAGAGCCAATGCAACGAGCCGTCCCCAGCTCGACCATCTCCGGCTTGCCGGCAGCGAGCACGGATGCCGCGGCGGAGAAGCGGAAGGTAGCGCGGCACTCGATGCTGGCTGCCGGGGCAATGACCTTGCTGAAGCTGGTAGCGGGACTTGCCTCCGGATCACTGGGCGTGCTGTCGGACGCGGCGCACTCGGGACTGGACCTGGCCGGCGCGGCGCTGACGTACTTCTCCGTTCGCGTCAGCGACAAGCCTGCCGACGAAGACCATACCTACGGCCATGGAAAGGTAGAAAACCTGTCGGCACTGAGCGAGACAGTGCTGATGGCTGTTTCGTGTGGCGGGATCGTCTGGGAGGCGATCAAGCGGATTTTCTACCGCCCGGTGGAAGTGCGTTCTGCGGCGTGGTCGGCGGCGGTGCTGGCAGCGTCAATTGGAGTGGACTTGTGGCGGTCGCGCCGGCTGCGGACGGTGGCGCTGCGCACGGGTTCGCCGGCGCTGGCGACGGACGCCTTCCACTTCGGCTCAGACATCTGGGCCACGCTGGCGGTCCTGGCAGGGCTTGGCGCCACTTGGATGGGGCAATGGATGGCAATCGGCTGGCTGCGTTACGCCGACCCCGTAGCGGCGCTGGTGGTTTCCATCATGATCCTGCGCATGACGGCGCGGCTGGGCCATGAGGCCGTAGATGCGCTCATCGACGAAATTCCCGCCGAGACGCGGCGGCGGCTGGTGCGCGCGGTGGAACAGGTCCCGGGCGTGATGGCGGTAGAGCAGGCGCGCGTGCGGCGCGCCGGAGGCCGCTACTTTGCAGACCTGACGCTGGCGTTGCCGCGCCGCACGACCTTTGAGCACACTGGAGAGATGGTGCAGGCGGCTACTGAAGCGGTGCGGCTCACGCTGCCCAGGGCTGACGTGCTCATCCATACCGTGCCCCGCGAGCCGCGCGCGGAGAGTATCTTCGACCGAGTACGGGCCGTGGCCGCCCGCCATAACCTCAGCGTGCACGAACTGAGCGTACAGTCGCGCCACGGGCGCCTACGCGTGGAGCAGCACCTGGAGCTGGATGAAAACATGCCGCTCCGCACGGCGCATGAGTTTGTGACTGCGATGGAAGCCGAGATATTGCGCGCGGTGCCGGAGATCGACTCGGTGCTGACCCACATTGAGAGCGAGCCGGCCACCATCGAGCAGCCGGAAGACATGCTGGAAGAAGACCGCCGCATCGAGCAGGCGATGCGGCACGCGGCTGCCGAACTTCCGGAGATCGCCGATGTGCACGAGATTAAGGTGGGGCGTAGTGGCGAGCACATTTCTCTCTCCTGCCACTGCTCGCTGCCCGACGATCTGCCCATGGGGCAGGTGCATCGGGTGATAACGGAGCTTGAGGACCGCTTCAAACTGGAGTGCCCTGGGGTGCAGCGCGTGACCATCCATCCCGAGCCGGTAACAGATAATACGCGATAGAGGGCAATGCCACGGCCCGGTGGTTCAGTGACCGAGCACCGGGGGCACCATCCTAGCCGCCCGCCACGGCGGATATTTGCGGCTAGGGCGGGGAAGGCCAAATTGCGGAATCACATGACGGCGACCCTAGAAGGCATTTACCGGAGGTGACGCGCGGAGATGATCGGCCGTTCTATTGCGAACTTCTTCCGCGTGGCTGCGCTGCTGATGCTGCTGGTCGCGGTGGCGCTG
>JAKABE010000094.1 GCA_021801945.1 Acidobacteriota bacterium | reverse complement strand
GGACTGCCAAGGCCAGCGACATCCTGGAAAAGGTCACCCGCGCCCGCGCCGCTCTGCATAAAAGATGAAATTAACGGCGGACTACACTAGCGCTTCATCTATTCTTTCTCTCCTTCTTCAGTCCGAAGGCATAAATGTGCGCATCGTAGGAGACGACGAATACCTTGCCATCGGAGATGACGGGCTGGTTGAAATGGTCCCAGCTCTTCAGGATGTTCCTACTGGAATAGAGCTGCTTGCCGGTCTGGGCATCGAAGGCATAGAGGATCTGGTGGCCCACGGGGGTGTTGCGGTATTTGTCAAAGGCGGCCATGCCGTTCTTGAAACCTGAAGTGCGGAGCAGGTTGCGGATCGCCGCGGGGGGCCTTTGAATGGTCTGTTCTCCTGAGCCGATCTCGAAAACCACCCCGCCGGCAACGCTAGGCGAGTCTGGCGCCTGAGCCACGCCCGAGATCCACGCCGGTTGGAGGGAGAACTTGCCGTGGTTCTCAAGGACCTGGAAGGCCATGATGCTGCCCTGAGCGACGTCGCCATTGACATGGGGGAAGGAGGGTACGTCCTTGGAGGGGGCATTCCACATGGGGACATAGATGAAGCGGTCGCCCTTAGAGTTCGCCCAGGTAGCGGCGCCACCCCAGATGCCGTATGCATCGAGCCGGTGTGCATCGTTGCCGAGCTTGGGTGTGGCATAGAGGGGCGTGGCGTGGTCGAAGCCGCCCAACTGATCGGCGTCGAGGAGATATTCAATCCCCTGCTTGGCACCGATGGCCAGCAAAGCGCGGCCGTGGAAGGGGAAGATAACCGGGCTGCCCGCGCCGAGGTCGTAGTCGCGGGCGGTCAATAAGCGCCAGTCCGAAGGGGTAAAGCTGTCGGCTATGCCCTTTCCGCCAAGCTGGACGGCAACGACGGACTCGGCGAAGAAGCCCGAGGCGGGATCGTAGCGGCCGTCGGCGGTGGACACATACACTCCCTCCGGGCCCAGCACCGGTCCGCCGCGGTCCCAGGGCCCGGCGAACTTGCCATGGGAGGTATAGACCGTTTGCACGGTGACATGCGCCGGATCGCTCACATTCGCGGCATCGACATTGCCCGACACTGTGGGATCGCCAGGTTCGCCGCCGCAGCCGCGTCCGCCGCTCGTGTATACCCAGTTCCCCACCAGATCGAGACTCCAGTTCCGGCTGAAGGGCGGATCGATCCGGGTGGGCGTGAGCATGGGGCGGCCATCGGCCAGCGAGGCGGCGCGCAGATCGCCGTCGCTGGTGGTGAAATAGAGGACGCCTTTTTTCTTGTCGATGACCGGGGTTGCTTGCTCTGCGTTGGTACACAACCAGTTGGAGGGGCGAGCGGGCGTGAGAGGGTTGGAGAAGGATCTTTGCCAAACAATCTTGCCCGTATCGGCGTCGATCGCGAAGAGGATGTTGTTGCTGGAGATGGTGAAGGCCAGCGTTTTGACTCCATGCGCGGTTCGGACGCCCGAAACCACCACCGGCGCCGTGAGGGTTTGCGAGGCAAACGGACTCGGCGGGGTGGGGAGCAGCGTGCTCCAGAGGAGCTTGAGATGGGAGACGTTCTTGGGGGTGAACGTGGCGTCACCATTGTCCCAGCCGGTGCGCTGCGGGTCGTGGCCGAAGGCCAGCCAATCGTCAGTGACCGTTGTCTGAATGTTGCGCAAGGGATTTAACGGAGCTTTCCGGGGCCGGTGGAAGCCGCCAGGTGCTGCTGGACCGCCGGCCGGAGGCGCACCCGCCGCGAGAGCGGGCAACAGCGTTAGTGCGGCGCCAAACACAGCGCCAGAGAAAGCGCTTCGAATTCTGAGCATGAAGAATCCTGACCTCCAATTTTGGCAGCCATCAGAGGGGGATGAACCGTATCAGTGCTGTATACAAGACCGAAGTTCCATTTGCAACGGAAAACTCAGGGTTGCAGCGGCGTTGTTTGCGCCGGGCGGGAGAGGCGGCGGAGTTGGCCGGCATCTCTGCCGATCACGGTTGGGCTGGCGGCAAGCAGTCGCCGGGGAGTTTGAGCGCCGGAGCGAGGCCGGGACAGCGGAGACGCGAACCCGTTCCGGTTCGCGCGCGGCGACCGTGAGGATGGGCCGCATTCAGTGTTGGCCGCGCACTATACAGAGCCGCTTCCGGTTGGTTAGGATGATGCGGGAAGGGATAGGGAACAGGAGATTTCGTTTGCTTAAAGGGAATACCGTATTGTGGGCTCTTCTGCCGCTGTGCGCCGTTTTTTCGGCGATGCTTTTTGCACAGGACGCCACGTCGACGCGGGACGGCGTGTACACTGCCGCCCAGGCCGCACAGGGCCAGACACTCTACAAGCAGCAATGCGCGAGCTGCCACGGCGCCACGCTCCAGGGCTCAGGCCAGAATCCCGCTCTAAAGGGCGATGCCTTTCTTCAGAACTGGATGGGCATGACGGCGGGCGACCTCTACCTTAAGATTCAGGCCACGATGCCCGCGACCACGCCGGGATCGCTGAAGCCGGTCCAGGTTTCGCAACTGATCGCGTACATTCTGACGATGAACGGCTATCCGGCCGGGAAGACAGAATTGTCTTCGAAGTCCGCGGACCTCTACAAGATTCATTTTGAAATGCCGCTGCAAAGCGGGAACTGAATCGCGCCGCGGCCGGCCGTGGAAGAGCGATTTGTTGAGCGGAGCAGCGATGGGAGACTGCCAGCCCGCGAGGGAGGCGCAGTCAATATCTCTCTCCGAACTCCGGCGCGACGGGGTTTTCAAAGAGCGAGGCGTCGCGAGTGACGATGGTCAGTCCGGATGGGGTGACGAAGTAACGGCGTTTGTCCTCCAGCGGGTCGTAGCCGATGACGGTGCCCTCGGGAATGTGCACATCGCGATCGATGATGGCGCGGCGGATGCGGCAATGGCGGCCGATGTTCACATGGGAAAAGATGACGCTGGAGTCTACCTCGGAGTAGGAGTTGACGCGCACATCCTGCGAGAGCACCGAGTTGGAGACGATGGCGCCGGAGATGATACCGCCTGCGGTGATGATGGAGTTGACGGCCATGCCTGAGCGGCCGGGTTCGCCAAAGACGAACTTGGCGGGTGGATACTGGCGGACGCGGGTTCGGATGGGCCAGGACTTGTCGTACAGGTTGAAGATGGGCGAGACCGAGCAGAGGTCCATGTTGGCGTCGTAGTAAGCGTCGAGGGTGCCGACGTCGCGCCAATAGAGGGCCTGTTTTTTGTTCTCGTCCACGAAGCTGTAGGCCATCATTTTTTTCTTGCCGAGCATGCTGGGCAGGATATTGTGGCCGAAGTCGTGCTTCGACTCATGATCGTCGGCATCGGCGATGAGCGATTTGAGGATGGTCTCGGTATTGAAGATGTAGATGCCCATCGAGGCGTCTACCTTGTCGGGATTCATGGGCGAGCGGTAGCTGGTTGAGGCGGGTTTTTCCTGGAAGCCAAGGACTTCGCCGTTTTTTCCCACCTCCACCACGCCGAAGCTGGAAACGTCGTCGGGGGAGACGGGCAGGGTCGCCAAAGTCACCTCGGCATTGGTCTCCTTGTGATAGGCCAACATGCGGCTGTAGTCCATTTTGTAGATATGGTCGCCGGAGAGGATGATGACGTACTCCGGCTGTTCGCTGCCGATGGAATAGATGTTCTGGTAGACGGCGTCGGCGGTGCCCATGTACCAGTTGGCGCCGGTACGCTGCATGGGCGGCAAGAGTTCAAAGAACTCGCCCAACTCCTGGGCCACGATTCCCGACCAGCCCTCGCGGATATGGCGATTGAGAGAAAGGGCCTTGTACTGCGTGAGGATGTAGACGCGGCGGAGGCCGGAGTTAATGCAGTTGGACAGGGTAATGTCGATGATGCGGTAATGGCCGCCGAAAGGCACGGCCGGCTTGGCCCGGTCGCGCGTGAGCGGGAAAAGCCGCTCTCCAGCCCCTCCGGCTAGCAGCACGCCCAATGTGCCTCGCATATCCATAGAATTTAGCCCTGCCTCTCTTTGGTTGTTCCGGATGAGCGCCGGAAGCGGGGAGTGCCGCTATCTGGAACAGGATATTTTTAAGTGGCACTTTTCCTCAAGCGCCGCTGAACGGTGGAGCATAGCACATTCGGCGAGGCCTGGCAGCCATGGCGGCAGGGCGGGGGCAGTGAAGGGCGAGAAGATCGGCCGAAATCAGGTCACATCAGAGGTCATTGCCGCGCGGAAGCGCCCCTACCGCTTTTTCTTGAACTTGTACTCCATCCCTACCGAGATGCCGAAGTTGACGTCTTCCTGCCTAATATAGGGGGGATAATTGATGTTGTACCAGGTGAAGATCGCGTCGGGTGTGATGCGGAAGACCCAGCGTGCGGAGCGGTTAAGGTCGAGATGGCCGCCGAAGATGGCCGCCGGCGCAATCTGATTGGGATAGAAACCCACCGCTTGAAAGACGTTGATCCCTTGGGGAGCCCTTCCGTTCAAATCCTTACTGAAGTTGGCGTAGGCTCCGCCGGCCAGGATATGGAAGATGATGTCCCCGTGCTTGTTGTGGGGTCCCAGCCACTCGGGGCCGGCGGTGAAGAAGTAGTCGCTGACAAATGGGCCGCTGATGCCGTAAGGATTGGGCCCGGCACCGCTGGTGCCCAGATAACCGCGGCCGCTGCCCTCAAGGCCCCAACGTCTGCTGAGCCAATAGGAGCCGCTCAGGTCGAGTCCGCCGAGGTTAGCTCCCTGGAGAAGATTCGGCCCGGCCTTCATGTGGTCGTAAGCAGCGCCGAGCGAAAGGTCGTAGCGGTTGTCGTAGCTAACGCCCGCCAGAGGGTTGATGGTGACATAGGTCGCATTGGCGGGAACCTGTTGATCGGTGGACTGGGCATGGGCGGCAAGGCCCGCACCGGGGGCCAGAACCGCAACGGCCAAAAGGGCAAAACAACTTCCTGGGAGACGCATCACCCATCAGCTTACAGGAGCATGCCGAGGGGGGACAACGCGGCGGACGG
Organism: Acidobacteriota bacterium; assembly: GCA_021801945.1. The sequence goes on along the minus strand of JAKABE010000094.1, from coordinate 4,551 downwards.
AGGATTTTCAGGGCTAGGGGGTGCAACGCTCCATCCGGCGCGCCCACACCAGATAGCGCAGGGTTTTCAGGGTTTCCAGCAGGTCGGCGGCGTCGGCATCCGAGGCTGGCTCCGGTTGGAGAGCTGGAGCCGCGTGTGCCCTCCACGCAAGCGGCAAGCGGCTGAAAATGAGGCCGGCGCGGGGCAAATCGACGGCGCTCGAAACTACCTCTGCCGAGCGCCAGCCATGGCGCTTCATGATGCGCTCGGCATAGCAGGCGTTGTGAATCGTGTCCCTCGCCGCAGGCTCGACAAAGATGGCTGAGGCGGGGATGCCCTGCGCCTCGGCTGTGTGCGCCATTGCACGCGCCTCGACAAAGCGGTTGGCCACGGCGCCTCCGGTGAGGATGAGCCGTGCCGCAACGCCCCGTTCGTATTCATGGACGGCCTCGGTTACGCGGGCCAGCTGGACGGGGGTTGGGTCGCCGTCGGCGTTCGTGGGGCTGCCCAAAACGATGATGGCATCGAAGCGGCGGAGTGCGGTGTTGGAGGTGGGCGCAAGGCTGCGCGCGAGTGCGGCCCAGCCAAATAGCGCCAGAACGGCCGCGAAGACGCTGAGCGCCAGTCGCGCTCGCCAGCTCAGGCGCCAGCGACGAATGGGCCGGCGCGGACGTTTGCGAACCGCAGCGGAGGGATGGCGGCGGACGGCGGTCAAGGTCTTTGTCTCCCTACTCCACTCTACTGGGCAAGGTCACGGCCTTCGCGGCTCCTGCTCCTGCTTTACAGGGATTGTCCTGGGGTGGTTTCAATTCGAATGCCGTCGGCGTGGTTATAGTATGATTCTGATTTACCTGTCAGACCATGCGAGGTGCGCGTCGGGAAGCGTGGATGCCGCTAGTGCCAGGGCTCGGGTGGGCATAGCTGGAGTCTTCAGGACAAAGGATAGGTCGCGGGATCGCTTGGGGAGGCGCAGTGGCTGACTCCGGGCATGAGCGGAGAACTCGATCTTTTGTTCATCGGAAATACCTTCAAACATTGAGGCCGGCTTTCGATGGCTGGCGGGAGAGAGTACGAATATGGCCAAGAGCGTGAATAAAGTGATCTTATTGGGCAATGTGGGCAAAGATCCTGAGATTCGCTCCACTGCTGGAGGCGCCGTGGTGGCCAATCTGACGCTGGCCACCAGCGACCGCTTTCAGGATGGACAAGGTAACTGGCAGGATCGCACCGAATGGCACAACCTGGTGGCCTTCAAGCGACTGGCTGAGATTGTGCGCGATTACGTGAAGAAAGGCTCGAAGCTGTACGTGGAAGGCAAGATCCAGACCCGCAGTTGGGACGACAAGGAGACCGGCGCCAAGCGTTATCGTACCGAGATTGTTGTCTTGGAGCTTTCGCTACTCTCCAGCCGCGACGAGGGCTCGAACCGTGCGGCGCCTTCATCGAGCGCGGCCGGCTATGACCAGCGCCCGCCCGTGGGACAGGACGATTACGCGCAGGCAGCCGAGATCACCGACGACGACATTCCGTTCTGACCTGTGCCTGCAGGCAGATCGCCGGTCCGTTCACTGTGTTCACGTGCTTTTCAATTCCACCCAATTCGCCTGACGCAATGCAATGCGTCGAGCAGGCCTCAGCGTTTGCTCAGACGGACTGATTGCCAGCTTCCGTCGGCGGCCCAGCCTCCATCAACGGAGAGCGCAGTTCCATTCACGAAGGCGCTTTCCTCCGGGTCGGCTAGGAAGGCGATGGCGCGGGCAACGTCATCGGGACTGGCAAAGCGGGCCATGGGAATACGGTCCGTGATGTCGGTGTCGGTGTAACTTCCGCCTGCCTGGTCGGCCACATCCATCTCAGTTTTCACCCAACCAGGACATACGGCATTCACGCGCACGCCCCGCCCGCCCCATTCCGCAGCCAGGGTGCGCGTTAGGCCGATCAATCCGTGCTTGGAAGCGTTGTAGGCGGCGCGGTCGGCGACCGCAACTAGTCCTGCTACTGAGGCGACGTTGATGATGGAACCGCCGCTGGCCTCCAGCATCTTCCGGCCAAAGGCCTTCGACAGCAGAAACGGCGCCGTCAGGTTCACATCGATCACACGCCGGAATTCCGCGGCAGAAGTATTCTCAGCGGGTGAGATGAGGCTGATTCCAGCGTTGTTGACCAGAACATCGGTGCGGCCAAAGCGGGCGAAGACCATGGCGACGAAATCCTCCACGACTTCTTCTTGGGTCAGGTCGCCGCGATAGCTGGCGGCCTCGCCGCCCTGGGCTTCGATGGCCCGAACTGTTTCCTCTGGTTCGTGGAGATCGATGATTGCAATTTTGTGGCCTCGCGCGGCGAACAACTCTGCCGTCCGCCTCCCAATCCCCTGCCTGCCGCCTGTCACCGCTGCTACCCGCCCATTTGGGTCCATCGCACGCCTCCATCCCTATGTTCGCAAACGAGGGCCGAGCGCCACGCCAAGGCGTTCCGAATCCTGAACCCTGAGGGCCGGGAAGAGAATCTATTGAACAGTACACAGTCTGAAGAGTCCCTGAGCGGAACGCGTCGAGTTTCCCATTCAGGCTTCACAATTTTTTGATTTCTTGCGCCGCCTGCGGAAAGGAACGCGTTTCGCAAGTCGGCGTGTGTCCCACCAGGGCAGTTGCTAGACACAACCAAGACCCACCCGGATCCGGAACAGGTCGCACTAGAAGCGGCTTGAAACGAGCCCTAGGAGATTACTGTTTGTCGGCAGTTGAGGGCACATTGACGCTTCCGGGAGACGCTGATGCAATCCACCCCTCCGCGGCCGTTGTGAGTCCTGCGGTGGATGAGCATGCACACTGGAAGCCGCAGGTGAATCCGTGGATTATCGCGATGACCGTTGCACTGGCAGCGTTCATGGAAGTGCTCGATACCTCGATTGCCAAATGTGGCGCTACCCCACATCGCCGGTAATCTGGGGGCTAGCGAGAGCCAGAGCACATGGGTCCTCACCAGCTACCTGGTCTCGAACGCCATCGTGCTGCCGCTGGGCGGCTGGATCTCGAACGTGATGGGGCGGCGCAACTTCTTCGTGCTCTGCATCACGATTTTTACTATCTCCAGTTTTCTTTGCGGCGCGGCTCCCTCGCTCACGCTGCTGCTCGTGTTTCGCGCGCTGCAGGGCGCGGGCGGGGGCGGTCTGCAACCGATGGCGCAGGCCATCATGGCCGATTCGTTCGAGCCCGACAAACGCGGCCAGGCATTTGCTCTGTACGGCCTGGTGGCCGTGCTTGCGCCTTCGATTGGCCCCACGCTGGGCGGCTGGATTACGGACAACTACTCCTGGCGCTGGATCTTCTTCATCAACATTCCCGTAGGCATTCTGGCCTTCTTCCTGGTTGCGCGCATGGTAGATGATCCGCCATGGATCAAACCTGACCGCGGCCTGCTCGCCAACATAGACTACCTGGGCCTGAGCTTTCTCACGGTCGCCATGGGCGCCATGCAGATCATGCTCAACAAGGGGGAAGAAAAGGACTGGTTCTCCTCAGATTTTATCCGCCTGTTCGCAGCGCTGTTTGTTGGCGGCATAATCGGCCTGATCGCGTGGGAGTGGAACCGCAAGCAGCCGCTGATGAACCTGAATCTCTTCCGATTTAAGAACTTCACTATTTGCTGCTTTCTCATGCTGTTGGTGGGCGGCGTGCTCAACGCCAACACCGTCTTGCAGCCGCAGTTCATGCAGCTTTTACTGGGATACACGGCCATGACCGCGGGGCTGGCTTTGACGGCGGGCGGCTTGGCGTTGGTGGTGATGATGCCCCTGGCAGGCATCGCCACCAATAAGTTCTCTGCGCGCACACTCACGCTGATTGGCTTCACGCTTCTGGTCTTGACCTTCCGCTACGCGGCTAGCGTGACCAACTTGCAGATGAGCTTTGCCGAGTGTTCCTGGCTGCGCGTGGTGCCGATGCTGCCCCTTCCGTTCTGCTTTATCTCTATCACCAACGCGGCTTACGTTGGCATGCCGAAGAAGGAGAGCAACCAGGTGGCGGGGCTGATCAATTTCGTGCGCAACATCGGTGGCAGCATTCTGATCGCCGTGACCAATGCACAAGTGACCACGCGGGCCATGTGGCATCAGCAGCACCTGCAAAGCGCCATGCAATCCGCCAACTTGGCCTTTCAGCAGCGCACGCAGGCGCTAAGCGGGATTCTGGGCAGCGCCTTTGGCCCCGCCAACGGTCATGGGCTGGCACTGGCCACCATCTACGGCCAGCTTAACCGGCAGGCGCAGATGCAGGGTTATCAGGATGTTTACATGGAGCTGTCGTGGGCGTCGATGGCGCTCATTCTGTTGGCCTTTTTGCTCAGCAAGCGACGTCCGGGCGAAGAGACGGTAAGCTCTGCGGTGCACTGATGGGACCGAGCACCCACGATCTGCCGCTACACAGTAGGAGTTCTTTGCGGGATGCAGTCGCGATGCCGGAAGCAACCGGACTCGGGCCGGAAGGCACCTCTGTCTGCCTTACCGTGAGACGAGGGGGCAACCGCAGGTTGACACCGCAATCCGCCTTTGCGACACTCAGAGTTGCTGCCTGG
>JAKABE010000093.1 GCA_021801945.1 Acidobacteriota bacterium | reverse complement strand
CGCGGCGCCAACATTCTGCACGCCGATCAGCACAGGGACCACGAACTCGGGCTGTTTTTCATGCGCGTGGAGTGGGCGCTGAACGGTTCCGGCGGCGGAATTGCGGAGAACGGTACGGCTGGCATAGCGGATGCAGCGTCCTTCGATCTGGAAGGATTCAAGGCCGCATTTGAGCCGCTGGCCACCGAGCTGAAGATGACGTGGAAGCTGACCACAAGCGCGCGGCGGCCGCGCGTGGCACTGTTCTGCTCGCAATATCTGCACTGTATGGCCGATCTGCTCCATCGTTGGCGCACCGGCGAACTGCACTGCGAGATTCCGCTGATCGTATCGAACCACCGCGAGGTCGAGAATTTGGCCAGATTCTACGGCGTCCGCTTTGAGCATGCGCCGATGACGGCGGCGACGCGCGCCGAGGTGGAGGCGCGGCAACTCAAGCTCTTGGAGCGCGAGGGGATTGATCTGGTGGTGCTGGCGCGCTACATGCAGATTCTCTCGCCGCTTTTCGTGGCGCGCTATCCGGCGGCGATCATCAACGTGCACCACTCGTTTTTGCCCGCGTTCACGGGCGCGCGTCCTTATCACGCAGCCCACGCGCGTGGCGTCAAGCTGATCGGAGCCACCAGCCACTACGTAACGGAAGTATTGGACGACGGCCCCATCATCGAGCAGGACGTGGCTCGCATCTCCCACCGCGACCAGGTGGAGGATCTGATCGCTCGTGGCCGCGATCTGGAGCGCCTGGTGCTGTCACGCGCCGTGCGTTGGCATCTGGACCGGCGCATTCTCTGCTACGGCAACAAGACTGTGGTGTTCGATTAAGAATGTGGCGGAGTGAAGGACCCTGGCAGCAGGCCCTCTTCCAAAATTGAGCGAATTTCAGTTTCAGCGCACAAGAAAAGCCCCGCACTCGGCGGGGCTTTTCTTGTGACTGTCGTAAAGCAGGGCTTTAGCGAATTGCCACTCCCATCGCATTCAGCCTTCTGCGCGCGTCTGCTGCCTCGGGCGTCTGCGGGTATCGCTGGATCAGCAGCCGTAATTCGTGGATTCCTGCCGCCCGTCTTTTCATCAGCAGGAGCGCCAACCCTTTGTGCAATTCCGCCGTGGGAGCTTTCGGATTGCCGGCGAATCCTTCCAGCACGACGTTGTAATCGTTCACCGCTTCTGCATAACGTTTTTGATGATAGGCGATCTCACCCAAGTAAAACTGGGCCGTACCGGCCAGATCGTCCAGCGGATAATACTGGACTACATCGCCGAACTCGCTGGAGGCCAGTTTAAAGCGGCCGGCCATATAGTCGCGCATTGCGGCGCGATAGGTTTCTTCGAGCGGGGGTGTTTGTGCGCTTGCAGGCAGTTGCGGAACCGGCGAGGCGCCGGCGGCTGGAGTCCCAGGTAAACTTTGCGACGTCGTGGGCGCCGCTCCAGAGGAGCTACCGCCGGGCGTGGGGCTGTTCGTGCCGCCCGGTCCAGCGGTCCCCGTGTCACCGGGCATCAACGTGGCCGGCGGAGGAGATTGGATGTTTTGCAGCTGGCTTTGCAAGTTCTTGATCGACGTCTGCAGCCGGTCGAGACGCGATCTCAGCTCGTCCACCGAATCGTTCAATGATTGGATCTGCCCGGAGACGGTATCCACTTTGCCGCTGAGGGCCTGATTCTGCGCGTTCAGCTTTTGCTGGATCGCGGTGACGGCCGCGTTCATCTGCGTGGCTTCGTTGGCTGTCTGCTGCGAGAGGTTCTGCAGCACACTGAAGCGCGAATCCAACGTCGACTGCAGCCTCTGCACCATATCCAGCAGTTGCTGCACCTGCGTTTGCAGCGCGATGATCTCCTTCGATACCGCGTGCGCCGGCATAGGCGCAGACGCAATAAGCATGGCGAATGCCAGGGCTCCAAGCAGGCGATTGCGAAGTGTATGTGCCTTATGCATACTGCACCTATCATAACAAGTAGATGCGGCAGCCACCCTTTTGGGGCGAAGCTGCCGCACTGAGGACAATTAGGTTATTCCCCTTGGCAGGTGATGCCGTCGAGGTCCGAGACAACACGGCATATCGATCGTCCGGCCCTCGTGGCTAGCCCGCCTGCGCGCTCTATTGGCCGTTGTCCATCGTGAATCCGTCACGGCGATTGAGCTGCCAGCACTGCTCGTTGTGCTCGAAGCAGAAGGGCTTCTCTTTGCCGTAGCTGATCACATGGATGCGGCTGGCCGCCACGCCTGCTGTTACCAAGGCATTCTTGGCGGCGTCTGCGCGCTTCTGGCCCAAGGCCAGATTGTACTCATCCGAGCCACGCTCGTCGCAGTAGCCCCCGATCGTGAAGTCGATGTTCGGATGGGCGATCAGGTAGCTGGCGTCGTTCTCAAGCGTGGCCTGCGCGTCGGCACGGATAGTGTACTCATTGTAATCGAAGAAGATGGGCTGAACGTGCGCCTTGAATTCCTCCTCGGCGGTCATGGTGTTGGTGGGCACCGCAACAGCTGGCGGCGCATTCACCGTGACGGTTGCCGTGGCGTCCGCCGTACCGCCCGCCCCGTTCGCCACCAGATGATAGGTGGTTGTTGCGGTAGGGGTTACGGTCTTCACTCCAGCAGTCGGCACCTCGCCGATGCCATCGATAGATACCGAGGTGGCGTTGTTTGTGCGCCAGCTCAACTCCGCCTGGTCTCCGGCGGAGATCACGCTAGGCGTCGCCGTAAGTGAAGCGGTGGGCGCAGGCGCGGTGGCGGGCGGAGCCGTCGCCGCCGGTGGCGGCGGGGCTGGCTTCTTCTTACAACCAGAAACAGCTACCAAGGCAACGAGCAAAGCAACAGGAATCAAGATGCGGCTTCGTAAGTTCAATTGAGTGCTCCTTCTTGAAAGCATGGCTTTCTCCTTGGCGACCTGGCTCTTTATAACCCTGCGCCGTCCGTTTCCTTGCCGTGGCCGAACAGACGGCAAACCCTGGCGTGCCAGGGAGGAACGCAAGGCTTGGGCCTGTTTCGCCTCAGAAAGCGGTTGAGTCATGGCCGGTTCCACATCCTCACGGACACAGGATACGGGGTCGGCGCGCCGATATACTTTCACCCGCCGGCAATATCCGCCTTTGGATGTCGTGAACAAAAAGCCGAAAAATACAAAGAAGCCTAGAAGAAAGAAAAGAACCTATTACCTCAATTCCAGTACAAACGCTTCAGCCTTGAGCTCCCGAGTTACTTCCAGCTCCAGTTCGGCATGAAGTTGTTGCCCGTAAATGTGAGTTGATGCTGCTGAGTGCCGTCAGCCAACATCGACCAGACTTCAGTTCGATAGTTGATGGTGCGTTGAAACACAATGTGGCGTCCATCCGGCGCCCAGTACGGAAAGTCGTTATTGCCTTCCCCGTGTGTCAGTTGCAACCACTGCATCGTGGCGATATTAAACAAATAGATGTCCTGCGCTCCCGGGGCTCCAGGGCCGTAGCTGCGGTCCCAACTGAAGGTAAGGAATTGTCCGTTGGGTGACCAGGACGGAGAGACGGCATAGCCGCCGTCCGTCATGCGCTGAATGTTGGAGCCGTCCGATCCCATGATATAGATTTGTGGCGCACCCGTCCGCCCGCCCACAAAGGCAATTTGCGCATCCGTCTTAGGATTCCATACCGGCTGGACGTTCGGTCCCAGCAGCGATGTGATCATATGGGCGCTGCCGCCGCTGGCGTCCGCCAGCCAAATTTCCGGCTCCCCTGAGCGGGCCGAGGAAAACGCAATGTGCATGCCATCCGCCGACCACGACGGTGATTGGTTAAGGCGGCCCACTGCGCCTGTTGGAAAACTTACTAATCGGCCCAGTAGGGTTGAATACATGCGGATTGCCCATCCATTCCTATCTAACGAGTCAAACACAATCCGCCCGTTATCCGGTGAGATGCGCGGAGACATGGAAATGCTGCCTAGATGCGTAATTTGATGTTGATTTTGTCCATCGTAGTCCATCTCCCAGATCTCTTTGGTCCCGCTGCGTGAGCTCACAAAGTAGATTTTGGTCTGGCAGATGCCGGGAATGCCCCCGCCGAGCTGGTAGATGATCGCATCCGCCAACTCGTGGGCTATTGTCCGAGACGAGTCCTCGCTGGCAGCCTCGTTGTACTGCTTGCCGAGTACCTGCGGATTGCTGGAGTTGCTGGTGTCGAACAGCCAGCCGTAGACGGTTAGGCGCCCATTATTAACCGCAAGCGAGCCAAAAACCACCATTGCCGCATTGGCGGGCGCCGCCGACCACTGCGAGAGCACAATCTCCTGGGGCGCGCCCGGCATGGCCAGCGGAGCCAGGCTCTTGGAAACCATGTCGAAGATGCCCGCGTTGCTAAGGTCGCTATAGAGGGTGGCATCGAAGACCGCTTTCAATGCCGGCGTTTGGGGGTCCGTTCCTTGCGGCTTAAAGTCGGCCACCGCCAGGCGGATACGTTGGCTACCCAGATTTGTGCCCGTGTGCACCCAATCCTGAGCGGCCAGATGGGAAGACCACACACCGACTGCGCAAAGCAACCACAACGGTAGATACCAAGATTTTCTCTTCATGCGCTCAGCAATCCCTCCTGCGGAGTGACAAATGGGGTGTAAACGTGCCCGAAGTTCATTGCGCACGGCGAAACCAGGCAAAGCCAGATATTCAATATTCACAATAATAGGAAACCTTCAGCGTACTTTGGTTGTAAGCCGCCGGCAGGGGAGTGAACGTTTCCACGCGTTGTACGGCGCGCTCACACGAGAGGTCCAGAGTCGGGCTGCCGCTCGACCGGTCCAGTTGAATGTTCGATGGGCTGCCATCGCGATGGATCGTGAAGATCAAGTACACCCGCGAACCCCTGGGCGTGCGTGGGTCGACCTCCGATTTGAACCAATTGTTCTGCATGATGCGGTTGATCTGGTCCACGTACCAGGGAAAGCGGCTGGCAAAGTTGCCGTCTGCCACTTGCACCGGACCACCCGAAGAGCTCTCAATGCCTCTCGGCATCGACGATCCGGCCTGTTCGCCGTATTGGGCCAGGTTGTTTGCCTTGGGCTTGGGCTGGTACGGCTGGGTCCGTGGTCTGGTATGCGCCCTGGGCTGTGCGTGCTTGCCCAGGATGGGAATCGCCTTCTCATCCACTCGTTGTTCATGCTTCGGACTCGGCGCCGCAGGCGCCTGGCTGGGGGTCGAAGTGGCCAGCACATTCTGGTTTGGCGGCTGCTCGGAGGGCAGCGGCAGCGCGTTGCTGACCAGAGTTACGTTCATCGATCCTGCGATGCCCGAATTGCCCCAAATGTTGTGGTGAAACAGTCCATTGAGGACCCCATAGAGGATGACCGCCAGAGCCAGCAGAGCATGCAACACCAGCGACCCAGCCGCCGGCCCCCCCATGGGCTCCGGCGTCAGCTCTCGCTCCAAGTGTTTTCCGCCCTCCAGAACGCTGCTCATTTCAACCCAATCTCGGAGCACCCGAGTCCCGAATGGCAGCCGCCCAATCGCAGAACCGGGAACCCTCGCCTCTGAACTGCGCCAATGGCCAAAGATCCACTTACTGCCCGCTCCCCGATGTTTGTCCGGTCGTATTGAGCGGCTGGGTGATGATGGACACGTTGCTGATGCCCGCCTGCTTGACTGCGTCCATTACCGAGGCAAAGGCCCCAAAGGGCACGCGCTCGTCGGCGCGCAGATAAATGGCCTGGTGCTCGGTGTCCACCCCTGCCTGGTGCAGCTTCTGCGCAAGATCGTGGATGTTGATGGGCTGATCGTTCAGGTAGACCTCCTGATTGCGGTCGATGGTCACCACCATCCTCTGTTGGGTGATCTCACGCACGGTACGCGTCTTCGGCACTTGGACTTGAATCCCTGACTGCAGCACCGGCTCGGTGATCATGAAGATCAACAGCAGCACCAGCACTACGTCGACCAGCGGCGTGATGTTGATCTCCGCGAGTGAAGACCGCGTCTGCCCGTTATTTGCCGTGAAGGCCACTTTGACCTCTCTTCAAATGCCTGTCGTGCCCAGTGCAACCATCCGCATCCGGCTCGCGTTACTTATAGACCCCGCGTTGTTCGGTCTCCCGGGGCATCTCCGCCGGAACCCGCGGCGGCGGCGCCGGAGCCCTGACCGGAATCTCCTCGAGCGAATTCAGCAGCTCCCGGCAAAAATCATCGGTGGCGGTGGCGAACACCCGGATACGGGCCGCGAACTGGTTATAGGCCACTACGGCCGGCACGGCCACAAAGAGCCCCGCCGCCGTGGTCACCAGGGCCTCTGCGATGCCTGGCCCTACGGCCTTCAGCGAACCCGTGCCTGCCATTCCGATGGCGCGGAATGAGTCCATTACGCCCATCACGGTCCCGAACAGCCCCACGAACGGGCTGGTGGCCGCGATTGTTGCCAGCCAGGTCATACGCTGTTCGAGGCCGGTTACGGCCTCGTTGGATGCTGCTTGCGCCGTCCGCTCCAGCGGCGTCAGGTTGCGTGGCGGCCCCGAACCACCGGTCTGACGCTTATAGGTCTCGTAGACATCCTCAAAGACCTGCGCCAGCGGGCTGGCCGCGCATTCGCTGGTCAGCGCCGCCATCTCCTGTAGGCGGGTGGCCTTGCGGAAGGCCCGCACAAATCGCCGGCTTGCCTGCGTCGCCTTACGGAAGGTTGAAATTTTAGCGAAGATCACCGTCCACGAATAGACACTAGCGATCAGCAACAGAACCAGCACTCCGATCGCGATCGGACCGATGTCGGCCATCATCCCGGTCAGCGAACTGAAGTCGTGCGCTCCAGGCCCTGCGCCGGCACCGCTTGCAGTCTGCAAAATGCTCGCAATAGTTAGGGTAAAAATCGGCGTTCTCCTCTATTCATCACGGTATCAGAATCCCCGCGCCGCCACACGTTATCCTTTGGGTGCCCCCGCGCCGCCGCGGCTATGGCCTGTACATCTGCCCTGGCCTCCAATCATGCGATGTTGCGCTGGGATTCCTGGTAATCTTTGGGTGCGGTACTCCGTTCCACAACGCACCCTGGCGGATGAGACCCATGCTCGTTGAGCTGCGCGCTGAAAACTACGCCGTCATCGATCACGCCATCGCCGTCTTCGGTCCCGGCCTCAACCTCCTGACCGGAGAAACCGGCGCCGGCAAATCCATATTGGTAGACGCGCTGGCCCTGCTGATGGGAGGCAAGGGCTCTGCCGAACTGGTCCGCCACGGCGCAGAAAAAGCTGTCGTTGCCTGTGTCTTTGAGTCCACGCCCGGCGCCGACGCCATTCTTGAAGCCAATGGCATCGACGCCGAGGGCGCGGAGGTCATCCTCCGTCGCGAAATCCTTTCCATTGGCAAGGGCCGTGTTTTCATCAACAACCAACCGGCCACCGTCGCCGTCCTGCGTCAGCTTGCCCCCGAGCTGGCGCTCGTCCACGCGCAAACAGAAACCCTCTCCAGCTTCGATCAGGCGCAGCAACGCGCCCTCCTCGACCGGTTCGCTAACCTCTCCCCCGATGCCGCTTCCGATGCTTACGCGCGCTGGCGGGATGCCTCTGCCCGCCTCGACGACCTGCTTCACGGCGAGCAGGATCGCCTGCGCATGGTCGATCTCTGGACCTACCAGCGCAATGAAATCGAATCCGCCCATCTCCTGCCCGGAGAGGACGAGACCCTGGAAACCGAGAAGCGCGTCCTGGCCAACGCGGAAAAGCTCTACGCCGCCGCCATGGGAGCCTTTGACCAGCTCTATGAAGGCGGCGCATCCGCCGAGGCTGCGTTACGCGCCGCCCTGCGCAACGTGGAGGAACTGGCCCGCTACGACACCCGCTTCTCCGATGCTGCGCAGCAGTTAGCCTCGGCCCGCGCCACGCTCTCCGATGTAGCCTCCACGCTCCGCGACTACGCCGAGTGCCTCGACGCCTCGCCCGAGCGCCTGGCCGAGATCGAAGACCGCCTCGCCCTCGTCGACCGCCTCAAGCGCAAGTACGGCAAGACTGTCGCCGAGGTCATCGCCTTCGGCCAGGACGCGGCACGCAAGCTCGCCGAGGTTGAGGACCGCGACGAGATGCTCAAGACTCTTCGCGCCGCCGTCGATCAAGCTGCGGCCGAGTATCGCGCTGCGGCTTCCGCCCTCACCGCTCAGCGCCACGCCGCCGCCGCCCGCCTGGCCAAGCTCGCCGAATCCCACGTCAACTCTCTGGCTATGAAGGTCCGGTTCGAAGTCGCCGTCACCATGAACGAACACGAGTCTGCATGGACCTCTGCCGGCTGGGACACGGTGGAATGCCTCATCGCCACCAACCCCGGCGAGCCCGTCAAGCCGCTCGCCGAAATCGCCTCCGGCGGCGAACTCTCCCGTGTCCTGCTGGCTCTTAAAGTTGCGGTTGAAGAAACGGCGTCCAAAGTCAAGAAAAAGACAACTCCGCGCACGCTGGTCTTCGACGAGATCGACATCGGCATCGGAGGCCGCGCCGCCGAGGCTGTCGGCCAAAAGCTCAAGTCCCTGGCCCGTGCCCAGCAGGTTCTCTGCGTCACCCACCTGCCGCAGATCGCCGCCTTCGCCGATCAGCATCTGGCCGTAGAAAAGCGCGAGGACCACGGCCGCACAAAGACCCAGATCCGAACCCTCGACGATCGCGCCCGCACCCAGGAGGTCGCGCGCATGTTATCCGGCGCCAAGGTCACCGACGCCAGCCTTGAGCACGCCGCGCAGATGATTGAGGCGAGCCGGTAGGCGCTTCAAAGCGCGTCGCCCCAAGCCCGCAACGCGGGCGGCATACGGTAGCCCCAGTCGTAAGACTGGGGAACGATGGCACAATCCGACGCGATAGCCCGCTTCAGCGGGCGTAAGAACGGCTGCTATTGCCATATATACCGCTCATCGAACTCCACGCCGTGGTTCCTGAGCAACTTCAGAAACTCCTCCTGAAACGAAATGCGCCTGTGATGCTTTTCCTGGTCCTGGATGTACCGGACCACTGCTGCCCGCCGCGATTCGCTCACGCTGAACGCGCCGTATCCGCCCTGCCAGGCAAACGGACGCCGCTGCGGCCACCGCTCCTTGGCCCAGCGCGAGGAATTCGCCTTCACGACCCGCAGGCAATCCGCCACCGCGAGATCGGCTGGCAGGCGCGCCAGCAGATGCACGTGATCAGCGGTCCCGCCAATGACAACCGGAACGGCGCGCAGTTGGCGCAGAATTCCGCCGAGATAGGCGTGCATCTCGGGGCGGGTTGCATCGGTGAGCAGTGGTGCACGGCCGGATGTAGAGAAGACGGCATGAACGAGGATGTTGGTGAAGGTGTGGGCCATTCTTACGCCCCTCCGGGGCTGGGATCGGAGACTCCAATCCTTATACCCCAGGCTTGCGCCATGGGCTACCGTCTTCCGCCCGCTTCGCGGGCTGGGGACGCGCGCGAAATCCCCGCCTCGATCACCGGATCACCCCGCCAGCCCACGATCACCCCGCCAGGTGCGCACGCCTGAGAGCCCATCTTGAAGAAATCAGGGATCTCTCGCTCCTGCATTCTGAAGTCACATCCCTCATGCCGTCGTTCGTCTTCTCTCTCTCGGTTTGTGTTTGTCTGCGGCCATGCCGCCCCGCGCCCGCTTGAGCGGGCGGCATACGGTAGCCCCAGTCGCAAGACTGGGGGACGATGGCACAATCCGACGGCATAGCCCGCTTCAGCGGGCGGAAGATCCGTTCCTGGTGATCGAAATCACTTGTGAGCCGCTCCCCCCGCGCTATAAAACAGTTACGATGTGCCTGGCCATCCCAGGACGAGTGGAAGAGATCGATTCCGGCGAGGGTTTGCGCATAG